>JBAWWQ010000103.1:0-5998 GCA_037146655.1 Chlamydiota bacterium
TCTTTTGTAATTTCATCTGCTTTAAATGAATTTACTGGTCTTCTAAAAAATTCTAGAAGTTTGCTCCAGCTTGATTCATTTCTTGAGGATAGAACCTGTAAAGTAGAATTAGTAATAATCTCATCATAATTAGGATATTGCAACTGATGATTTATTTTTACAGAGATATCTTCAAGCGCTTGATGTACTTTTATTTCTTGTTGCACATTTGAAGAAGTAGATTCCTCTACTTCTTCAAATATGTCAAAATCGGCATTTTCCACTATCAATAAAGGGTCATTTTTTTGAACAGTTACAGAATCTGTAGTTTGATAATACTGTTCTAGCAAAAGATCTTCATTAGAATCTAATCCTTCGAACATATCAAAACTAGAAGTTCCTCGATGATTAACTATGTCCATTTTTTATGCCCTTCACTACTTTTTGCCGTTTTTTCTTTAAACAGAATTCTTAGAAGAGCGCACACGATCTAAAGCATTCTGTATCTGCGCTGCAACATCTGGGATTACTTTTCCTGCATGCTTTCCAGCTCGCACTGTGCACTGAGCATTACCACCAAATTTAGTTATTGCTTGCTTACAATCTTCATCTGCACTCTGCTTAGCTTGATTTATTTGAGTAGAACAATCCTCTTTGATATTAGGCGTCATAGCATTTAAAACAGCTTGCTCTAATTTCCCTGCCCATGTTGCATTTAATGACACAGCTTGCCGGTTAAGATCTTGAGCATGTCCAGATTTTAGACCAGCTACTGTTGCATTACATGTTTGTTCTAATGTTTCTTTTAATGTAAATTTTGAATTTGTACATTCTTCTAAAGAAGACTGAACACCTTTTAACGAACTTGTATGATTGCTTCTTAAAGCTTCTAATTGCATATTATGATTAGTTGATTGGGAAGAATAAAAATAAGCTCCTGCTAAAACCAATGTTCCTATAAGAGCTGCGACACCTAGTAAAATCTTCATAGAACCAGACTCTTTTTTAGTCTGTGTACTAGATTCTACTGAAACTTTTTGTTCAGTTTGTGTACTAATCTCTTGAGGCGGTTGTCGTTTTGCTTCAAAAGGTACGTCTACGATGTTTTGTCCTAAATTTCTAATCCATGTAAATACAGAGTTAGATGTGCCTGTAAGAGCACCCATAACCCCATCATTACCTTGACTACGTGTATGACGTCTATGAGGCTCAATGTTTGCAAGATCCCCTTGATAACTTGTATCTGACATATCACTGCTAAAAGACTCCCTACGCAGAAGCTGACCAAATAAGTTCGGACTTGCACTGCGAGAACTATTTGCAGAATTTGAAGAACTACCACTTGTCATAGAACTTGCAGAACCTTCATCATCAGAATGTTTAACACTATTTTGAAACCATCCCATCGTAGCTTCATAATTGCTGTTTACTGAATTTGACATACATCACCTTTTTTATTTTTTATTAGTGTTGTGTTTTTAACGATACCAATAACAATTTTGCCTTCTTTTTATTTAGTTGTAAATATTAAAAAAATGGTTATTTTGTTAATTGTTAATTAATAATATTTTTTTACTTAGCTTAAGCAGAATTAGTTTTTTATTTTGACGCTTACGCTTGTTAAAATTTTAATTTGCTGTTGCGTGAGCGTTAAAAATATGTTAACACAGGCTTAAATCTAAAAAAGGACAGCCATGAGCTTCTCTCTAGAATACCAAATAGAAAGTGTCATCCATAAGATTAAATACTATCTCATTAAAGCGATTATAGGACTGTAAAAGCCTCAAAACTAGGCTTTCTTTATAGAGGACACAATATACCTCTGTGATTTGGAGTTACAGCTTTTGAGACCTTTTGAAGAGTAAGGTTGGTGCTTGCCTTAGGTGTATTTTGTAAGGTGTTAACAGCTAACTCATTAACTTTCTTGGATTTTTTCTCTAATTTTTCTCTTTTTAAATTGGCCCTTAAGACAAGTTCATAAATACGCTGCTCTTTACTTATTGGTTTTATTTCTTTAATTTCAGTCGTATTCCATGCAGCGTAGACTAATCCTGCTACTAGCAAAGTACTAGCGATAAACACCTTCGGGTCTTCTTTAAAAAATTGAGAGAAATTTTCTGTAATATTTGTATAAAAATCCTGAGATTTTTTTTGCCAATTTTTAATAAGCCAACCCATCCAAGAAGAGCTAGATTTTTTAGGCAAATCAAAGTGGTCTAATCCAATAATTTGCCTAGAACCTGAGCCCTGTAATACATTAAAAACTTCTGAATCAAGAACTTCCCTAGAAGAATTTTTTGAAACCCCATGAAAAACCTGTAATGGAAGCACCTGCCGACCAGAAATATTATTTTCAAAAGAAGAATCTAACCGCGTATTAACTCTACCTAATACAAGATCTGCATGTGAACACATCTCATCTGATAATATGGCAGAACTATTTTTATGAATATGTTCTGCTACATCAACTAAATTATATCTACTGCTCTGATCAACATGAGTTTCTACACGGGAATCTAACTCAAAATGATCTAATGGAACAGTTATTCTAGAAGTAGGATTCACTGCAAAATTTGATGTGTCCTCAAAAAGGCTTAATGACAAAACTGGCCTGAAATCAGACTGCCCAATAAAATTTTGCCCTATAGTATTCACGCCGCTCACTCCTCCCATTTTTCATCTCCCAAACAACAGTACATTTTTTTATAATACATTGAAAAAACCCAGCAAGGTCACTACTTGACTCATCAAAGCAATCTAAAGCACAAAAATTCAAATAAATGTATTTGTTGTTCTTAATTTCTTATATTTGATTCTCTTCTTAAAGCTTGAACCTTGGCACTTGCCTGTCCATTTAAATCTATCTCAATACCCTTTGCTACCCCTCTAACGATGGTACAATTAAGATTGTTTTGTAAAAAAGTCAATGCTTCCTTCCAAGTGCCATCAACCAAGTTTGTCATCAGACTCTCTCTACCCTGAGCAAAGCCCTCTAACTTACCATTACATGCAACCTCTGCTAATCTCATCTGATCCGTATGGTTATTATTTAAAGCATCTAATTGCGCATTATACATATTTGCTTGAGAAGAATAGAAATAGGCACCTGCTAAAACTAATGTTCCAATAAGAGCTGCGACGCTTAGTAAAATCTTCATGGAACCAGATTCTTTTTTAGTCTGTGTACTAGACTCTACTAAAACTTTTTGATCAGTTTGTGTACTAATCTCTTGCGAAGGTTGTTGTTTTGTTTGAAAAACTACAGTTAAATTCTCAACCGCTCTACGTCCAAATTCAAGAGGCCCCACAAGTCCAGCACTACCTTGACTACGAGTATGACGTCTATTAGAATCTACGGTTCCAAGATCTCCTTGATAGCTTGTATCTGAATTACCACTGCTAAAAGTGTGTCCACACAAAAACTTGGCAATTAAACTTGGCCTTGCAGAAGTTCCAGACTTTGAAGAACTACCACTTGTCTCAGTACTTGCTTCATCATCGCCTTGCCCTACATTGTTCATAACAAAATTTTCTAGGACCCATCTCATATCATGTCTACCACTGTTTATTGCATTTGACATACGTAACCTTTTTAATTTTATTGTTTTTATTAGCGTTGTTTTTTAACGATACCAATAACAATTTTGCCTTCTTTTTATTTAGTTGTAAATATTAAAAAAATGGTTATTTTGTTAATTGTTAATTAATAATATTTTTTTACTTAGCTTAAGCAGAATTAGTTTTTTATTTTGACGCTTACGCTTGTTAAAATTTTAATTTGCTGTTGCGTGAGCGTTAAAAATATGTTAACACAGGCTTAAATCTAAAAAAGGACAGCCATGAGCTTCTCTCTAGAATACCAAATAGAAAGTGTCATCAATAAGATTAAACACTATCTCATCACAACGATGGGACGCTCTTTAGATGTGGCAACTAATGAAGAATTTTATAGAGCGTTTTCATATGCCTTAAGAGAAGAGGTCATGATCAATTGGACGGCAACACGCAATACTATCGAAAAAAGCAAATCAAAAAAAATATACTACTTTTCAATGGAGTATATGCCAGGAAGGCTCCTTGGCAATAACTTAACTAATATTGCCGCTATAGACCTTGTACAGCATGTTCTTAAAAAAATGAATAGAAGCTTTAAAACAATTATGTCTATCGAGCCAGATATCGGGATTGGCAATGGTGGCCTTGGAAGGTTAGCCTCTTGCTTTATGGACTCTTTAGCGACTCTTCAATATCCAGCTATCGGCTATGGGATGCGTTATCACTATGGCATTTTTGAACAAGCCCTATGGTGCGGTATCCAAATAGAAAAACCAGACTGCTGGCTTCTTTTAGAAAACCCCTGGGAATTTAGACGCGATTCTCACGCAGTTAATGTTGATTTCAATGGGAAACTTGTCAAACTTAAAAATACACGTGGAGAAACTGTTTATAGTGTCATAGATCAAGAAATGGTCAGGGCTCTACCTTATGATCTACCAATTATTGGCTATAATACCTCATCAAATTTTTCTGTAGTCACATTAAGGCTATGGTCTACAAAAGAATCCCCTCATAATTTCCAGCTACAAAGATATAATGCAGGGCAACTAGATCAAGCTGCTGAAAACACTTCATTAACTGATGTGTTATATCCTAACGACAATAATGAAGTTGGCAAAAGGATACGTCTAAAACAAGAATTTCTTCTTGTATCAGCCTCATTACAAGATATTATTCACCATCATCTACGCACAAATGGAGATCTATCAGATTTTGCTAACCAAGTACGTATTCAAATTAACGACACTCATCCAGCACTTGTGGTTGCAGAACTTGTCCGTATGTTAATTAAAAATAACAACTCTACACTCGATGAAGCGTTAGAGATCACAAAAACCTGCTGCAGCTATACAAATCATACGGTTTTAAAAGAAGCGTTGGAAGAATGGAATGAAACAAGAATCCAAAATCTTCTTCCACGGCAATATAATATTATTCAAACGATTAATCAAAAATTTTGCACACAAATACGGGAAAAATTCCCAGGTGATGAAGAACGAGTAAGGCGCATGTCTATTATTGAAAATGGACAAGTTAAAATGGCTCACCTAGCTATCTATGGTTGTCATAAAATCAATGGAGTTGCAGAACTTCATTCTAACATCTTAAAAAATGATATATTTAAAGATTTTAACCAAATGTATCCTGATAGATTTACAAATGTTACAAATGGTGTCACACAAAGGCGCTGGCTACTTTACTGCAACCCTGCGCTTGCCGCCTTTATTACCTCAAAAATTGGTTCAAGCTGGGCAACCCATTTTGAAGAGCTAAAAAAAATCAGCGCGTTTGCAAGTGATAAGGCTTCTCAAGAAGAGTTTTTATCGATTAAAAAATCTAACAAACAAAACTTGCTCGATTATTTAATGACATTAGAAAGCTTACCTGGTTGTCAACAAAACTCTCATACTAGCTTCTTAGGATTAGATGCCCTTTTTGATGTGCATATCAAACGATTTCATGAATATAAAAGACAACTCATGAACGCCCTACATGCACTTATTCTTTACCAAGAAATTAAAGCTAATCCTTCAAGTAGAAAAGTTAAACGCATGATTTTTTTTGCTGGGAAAGCTGCGCCTGGATATAAAGTTGCAAAAGACATCATCCGATTCATCTACTGCCTTTCACGTACTATTGTTAATGATCCTCAAGTTAACCAACTTCTCAGAATTATATTTGTACCAAATTATAATGTTTCAGTTGCAGAAAAAATGATCCCAGCAGCGGATCTGTCTGAACAAATTTCAACTGCTGGAATGGAAGCTTCAGGTACAGGCAATATGAAACTTGCCATGAATGGCGCTCTGACCATAGGAACCGAAGACGGAGCTAACGTAGAAATGAGACAAAGCGTTACAGATGCTTGGTGGCCTTTTTCCTTCGGAAAATCTTCTGCAGAAAATCATAAATTACAACAAGAAAGATCCTATTCCCCTATTGGATTAATAGAAAAAAACCC
>JBAWWQ010000104.1:0-5984 GCA_037146655.1 Chlamydiota bacterium
CTCCTAAAAGTTGTATAAATACAGAGACTTCTATTTTTGATGATAAGCAAATAGAGGCTTTTGCTGAAAGATTAAATAGATTAAAAAAACTAATAGAAGGATCTTCTAGTTTTGCTTCTAGTGATATGATTGAGGCTGTAGATCCACAATATAAGCAAGGGTTTATAGTAGCTGAGGAGATATGCAGATTGAGTGAAGATAGTTATTTAGGGCAATTCACAAGACCGTATTCTACTTCTCAAAGGCCAGAGTCTATTGGTCGACAGAGCACACCCTTAGTCAGGGGATTATCAGTGCAAGAAGTAGCAGAAGGGGAATTAGAGAAAATTCGAGCGGAACGTGATGCAGCACTTCAGGAAGTTGCAAGATTAAAAGAGCAATTAGAGCAAATGAAGTTACATAAAGGAAGAAGACAAAAATCAGAGTCAATTTCTTCATCTGGAGGATCTCCTGTTGGTTCTCCTGTTCATTTATTAGAAAAGTCTGCTTTAAGAGATGGATTAGTAGCTAAACCAATGCCACGTCCTTCTAGGTTCGTTCCTTTAGTGTCTACAAATAAAATTGATCTATCACAGACTCCAACACGACCTAGGCAAAATAATAAGGATGTTGAGGTTGAATTTATATTTGGAACGTTTAGTTCACTTTCATCATCAGGATCTGAATCATCATCGTCTTCGTCTCGATCATCATCAAGATCTGAATCATCGTCGTCTTCGTCTGAATCATCGTCGTCTTCATCTGGATCATCCTCAGAGTCGGATACAGAGTAGTAAAAAAAAGATGACGTATGCTACAACCTCTTCTTAATAGATTTTAAGAAGAGGTTGTGTTGTTTTGGTTAAATGCTCTTATTACAACTTTAAGTTTTTTCATGCTATCAAGTAGCTTTTCTTCTATAAAAAAAACGATAGATGTTCTGGAAAAAGAGACGGATTTTCAAAGTGCCACTTTTGCTATGTATGCTGTTTCAGAAAAAACAGGAAAAATTCTTTTGGATTATCAAGGTGAAAAGAGTTTACTTCCTAATTCCATCATAAAAGTGATTACAACTGCTTCTGCCTTAAAAGGCTTAAAAGAAGACTTTTCCTATACAACAAGACTTGTTATTCATGGGGATATCCAAGCAGGTGTTTTGAATGGAGATTTACTTATTATTGGAGGGGGTGATCCAACTCTTGGTAGCGATCGATTTGAAGGATATCAGGTTTTAGAAAAATGGGTAGGATGGATTAAAAATGAGGTTATTGCAGAGATAAAAGGTGATATTATAGCAGACTGCTCTTTCTTTGAAAAAACATTAGCACCTAGCTCGTGGTTAGATGAAGATGTTGGTAACTATTATGGAGCTGGTGCATGTGGTTTAAATTTTCATGATAATGCTTATGCCATCACATTTAAGCTTGGATCTAAAGTCGGAGATCCTGCTCTTATATCACATTTAGAGCCAGTTGTTGACGGCTTGCATCACATTAATCATGTCATTATGGGTCAAGAAGGGACGGGTGATAGAGCAGTTGTATTTGGTGGAGAGTATGTTAAAATTCAAACCATACGAGGAACTCTTCCTTTAGGAGGTAGTACATATACAATACGGGCATCTATTCCAAATCCCGCAGAGTTTTGTGCTCAACAATTGAAAAATACATTAGAAAAAAAAGGGGTAGTTGTAAAAGGAAAGGTTCAAGTGCAGATGGATCCTTATTCTGTAAAAAATCCCTCTAGGGTCAATCTACATAAATCTCCTTTGCTTTCTGAGATTATTGATGCAACCAATAAAGCAAGTATTAATTTATATGCTGAAAGCTTACTTAAAACTTTAGGTTATGTTGCAAAAGGGGAAGGTTCCCTTGTTAAGGGTTTAGAGGTTGTTGATAGTTATTTGGAAAATTTAGGAGTGGATACCCAGGGGTGGCATTTAGTAGATGGAAGTGGGCTTTCTTCTCAAAATCGGATGACAGCCAAAGGCTTTGTAGATTTTTTATTAAAAATAAGACAGGAATCTTATTTTCCTCGTCTTTTTCATTCGTTGGTTTCAAACAAAGAAGATCGTGCAAGTACTTTTAAGTATTTGCTAGTTGATCCCATTTTGCAAGGTAAGCTTTTTATTAAAACAGGATATTCTTCCCAAGGACAAAGCATTGGAGGGTTTTTAATTAATAGCCTGGGGGACAGAATCGCTTTTTGTATAATATGTAATCGTTTCTTAGGATCTTTTGAAAAGTTGCAAACAAAAGTTAAGGAAATACTCTATAAATTGGAGTCGGCAGAATAGTCTAATTCATGTTTAAGGGTAACATCGAGTCTATAGGCATAAAAACGTTGCTGACCTGTTATGAGTGTAACATGGGCAAATAAAGGTTCTAAAGGGTGTTCTAAAGTTAACTCTTTAACATCACCAATAAGCTTACCCACTGTTGAAACGACATCCCCTTCAGTCACATAACCTCTTAATGCGGGTTTTTCTTTTTTATTTAAACGATCCCATTGATAGATTAAATCATCAGAAATACCTGGTTGATTAAAAATCACAGAGGGAAATTTTTTATCTTTAGAAAGAAGCTTATGTTCATAGATGCAGGTGTATTGGGCAAAAGAGCCACCCAAGCTATATCCCATAACACGAGCAGGTCCATAGTTGTGGTTAACTTCAGTTAACCAATTGTGAAGAGCTCGTCTATTTCCATAAAAAGCAGTTAATCCAGGTCCATTTAAATCTAAATCAGCTAAAACAGAAGAGACTCCTTTTAATGAGAAGTTGGTTCCTCGAAAAAGAAGAATAGGAAGAGCTTTCGCTTCTGGATTTTTTGGAACGAGACCAAAAGCCGGCATTCCACCCCCTAAGTCAAAGACTTGATTCACAACATAAAGGACAAGAGTGGTTCTAAGTAATTTAGGGCAGACCGCAATAGGGACTTCTTGCCCTACTTGCAAATTTCTATAAGCTAATACTTTGGTTAAAACCTCTTCCGTCATTATGTTCAGTTGTTTTTTGTTTTTTATAGTTTGTTGGAGGCCTACTAGTAGTTGATTCGTTGTTAAAATATCCATAGGATCATCTGTAACATGACCTATTAAAGGATGATAAGGAGAGTTATAATGGTGCTGAGCAATAAAATTTTGTAGATCCAAAATGGAGTTTTCATAAGTTTCTAATTTTACAGGATATCTAGGTTGGTAGTAGCGGTGCTGGTAATAAGATGCATGTTGTGAGCTTATTTCATCAGATAGGGCATTTGCAGATATTTTGTTTTTATTGATATATATTTTTTGAACTCTATGACTTACAGAGTGTAAAGAGGATTTTTGACATCCGTATAGAAGTAGTAAGCACAGTGAGGTTATTGAAAATATAATTTTCATTTAATTGCCATAATACGCATTTTATCCTTATTTTATTAAAATAAAAATTAAAATCAACACTATAGTAAATTAAGCTTAATAAACAAAACTTTTAAGATTAATTAAATGCATATTTTTTGTATAATAGTTAATATGAAAAACAAACAACCTTAGGTAATTATGTCTAGTTTATCAGTAAATCCGACTGAAAATCGTAATGCTCCAATTTTAGCATTTGATCGCAATCCAGAAAGTTTAATATCTAAAATTGGAAAGGTTGCTAAAGAGGTTTTTTTAGAAGCGGTATATTGGGGAAAGCTTGTTGTAGGAGCGGTTGTTGTGATTACTCTTGTTAAGGTGGTGCTTTTTTATCCTATTACAGCTATTGCTTTAGGGGTGCTCGGTGCGGTTATTTATAAAAATAAAGATGCTATTGCAGATAAGATTGAATTTCATTTTAACATGTTTAAAGACGCTTTTAAGATAGAGCCTTGGTTTAAGGAAATCAAAGATAGACAAGTTGTTGTAGGTAAGGTTCCTCTTGAAAATAAGGGCCATGCAGAGCAACTAAGGAAGATGGGGGTCGCAGAGGTCGTAGCGCTTGTTGAAGAGCAGGATCTAGATAAAAAGCATTTATTAGCGCGTCTAGTAACACCTTTAATCTGGCAGGAAAAAGAGGTAGGATTTACTAAAATCATCATTAATTATTCAAAGCCTTTGTCGATAGAAACACTAGATAAGGCAGTAGCTGTGATGGATAGTGTGAAGAAAAAAGGAGCGAAGAGCTATGTGTATTCCAGCGGTAAAAGCTCTATAAGCGCTATGATTACAGTGGCCTATTTAATGAAATCCCATGGAGTACCTCTACAAGAGGCCCGTCAAATTATAGAAAATCAAAAACCTTCTATGAAGTTTGATCTTCAAGAATTAGGGCGACTTGTGGAATATGATGGGCATATCCGAAACAACAAATAGATATTAAAAAACATTAATTTAAAATTTTTATTTTTATTAATTTGTTTTTTTGTTATATTTATTCATTATTAACAGTATAATAGATCAACTTAAATTAACTTGTTATTTGAGGGGGTTATTATGTCTTCTGTTACATTTAGATCACCAGGTCAGGTTCCTTTATTACTTGTTCATCAAAATTTAGGGGAGCAAGGGATTTTAGCTAAAACGTCAGCAGTAGCTAGAGGTTTTTTTTCTGAAGTTAAGCCGTTTCTTAAAGTAGCGGTGGCGGCTTGGGTAGCTATTCAGCTTTTTCAAGCTGTTTTATTATATCCTATTACAGTCATTTGTTTAGCGGTGCTCTCTAGAGTTGCTTATAAAAATAGGCACCATATTGTTAATGCATACTTATTACATGTAGATATGGCAAATGATTCTTTAGGAAGAAAAAGTTGGTTTAAAGAGGTGGGGAATTATCAATTTATTTTAGGAGGGGTTCCTCTTGAAAATAAAAACCATGCTCAAAAATTAAAGGATATGGGTGTAAAAAGAGTGATATCTCTTGTAGAAAAAAGAGAGTCTAGCACGCTACATTTAATAGCAAAGCCTGTGAGCTATCAAAAATTTGCAGCTTCAGGAATAGACTCTAAAGAGCTTGTTATCAAAGATGCAGGGCTTTTATCTATAGAGGAGCTTGATGTGCTTGTTGGCTCTATGGAGGAAATTAAAGCTCAAAATGGAAAAACTTATCTTTATGCTAAATCGGCAAGTTCACAAACTGCAATAGTTGCAATAGCTTATTTGATAAAATCAGAAGGGCTAAATGCTGCAGAGGCTATTGAGGTTATGAAGCAGCAGGATCCTTCTATAAAGCTTAAGGAACATGAGTTAGGAAGAGTTTTAAGTTACGATTTACATGTTCAGTGTAAGCGAAGGGCTCCTATAAATCCTATACCAGCAGCTGCTGACTAATTCTTAAGTTAGCAAGTATTAATTAAACCTTGCCTTTCATTTAGGTGAGGTTTTTTATTTTTTAAAAATAACTCCTATGTTATGGATACTTTCTTTAAAGGTTATAGATTAGGAAAAGTATGTCTTCAGAATATCGAATAGAAACTGACAGTATGGGGGAGATGAAAGTCCCTGCCTCTAGCTATTACGGGGCCCAGACGGCTAGATCACTTATTTATTTTTCTATAGCAGAGGATGAGATGCCGGCTATTTTGATAAAAGCCTTTGCCATTTTAAAAAAAGCAGCAGCTATAGTCAATGGACAGCTAGGTCAATTACCTCAAGATAAAGTGAATTGGATTGTTCAGGCAGCTGAAGAGATCATCCAAGGTAGACTTGCTGATCAATTTCCTTTAAGAGTTTGGCAGACAGGTAGTGGCACTCAAACTAATATGAATGTTAATGAAGTTATCTCTAATCGTGCTATTGAAATTGCTGGAGGTATTAAAGGTTCTAAAAAACCGATTCATCCAAATGATGATGTTAATATGTCGCAGTCATCTAATGATGCATTTCCTTCGGCAATGTATATTGCAGCAGTCTTAGAGGTGCATGAGAAGCTACTGCCTGCTTTAACATTTTTAAAAGATGCTTTAGTCGTTAAGGAAAATGAATATAGCTCTTTAATTAAAATAGGAAGAACACACCTGCAAGATGCTGTTCCCATGACCCTTTTT
>JBAWWQ010000105.1:0-5969 GCA_037146655.1 Chlamydiota bacterium
TACTTGGAGTATATGGACAACAACTACTTGGCTGGCTCTTAGAAGGGATTTTTCCAGAAGAAAGAAAATATAGTGATCCTGCCTATGCCAAAGAAGGTGCTAAGCATTTTTTTGATGATCTTTTAGCTGGAGGGACCACTACTTGCCAAGCATTTTTAACCCATTCACCTGTTTGTACTGAAGCCTTTTTTGAAGAAGCTTCTCGAAGAAACATGCTTGTCATTGCTGGGTTAACTGGCATTGATAGATTTGCACCAGAAGGCTCTTTTGACACAGCTGACAATTTTTACAAAGACTCTAAAAAATTAATCAATAAATGGCACCGTAAAGGAAGAAATCTTTATGCCATTACTCCCCGTTTTCCTCTTGGTTGCACACATGAGATGATGTGTAGCTGCGAAAAACTAAAAAAAGAACATCCTGATGTTTGGGTGAACTCTCATCTTAATGAAAATCCTCATGAAATCAGAGATACCAATGCTCACCATTGCACACATGACTATCTAGCTGCATTTGAGAAATACAATTTAGTTGGACCTAAATTTACAGGTGGACACTCTGTTTGGACTTCAGATGATGAATACAAAAGGCTTTCAAAAGCAGGAGCCGCTGTATCGTTTTGCCCTCTTTCGAATTTGTTTCTAGGTAGTGGACTATTTCGCTTGGGTAAAGTGACTGATCCAGAACATAGAGTGCGTTTTTCACTTGGTTGTGATGTCGGTGCTGGTAACAAGTTTTCAATATTAAATGTCCTTGATGAGGCCTATAAAGTTGGGATGTGTAATAACACTATGTTAGATGGTAGTGTTAACCCTCGTGAGTTTGATGCAGCTGAAGCTGAACGTAATAAATTATCACCTTATAGAGCATTTTTCTCTGCTACTTTAGGTGGGGCTCAATCACTTTACCTAGATGATAGAATCGGTAATTTTAATATTGGAAAAGAAGCAGATTTTGTAGCTCTTGATTGGACAGCTGGTCAAAAAGCTGTAGTATGGCAAACTTCCCAGATGGTTGGGAAAAATGGGCCTAAAGATATAGAAGAAGCTTCCAAGTTGCTTTTTTCTATCATGATTCTTGGAGATGATCGTAGCGTCGATCAAACATGGATTATGGGTGAATGTGCTTACCATAAACCCCATACAGAAAATCACTCCTCATGCTCACATCCTAACCGATCTAATGTAGCTTAACTAAAAGCTCCCCCTGGAAAACTCCAGGGGGAGCTTTTCTTCGACTATCACCATTTTGTTTGGTAAATCATTGTATATCTTTTGCTATGAAGGCTACACCTATGATGATGTTTAACCTATTGACATTGACTTAAGGATGTTTGAAAAAACATCAATCAAAGTAGCTGACATAAAAAAATATTACAATTTGTAAACTATGAAAGTAGTTTGTTTAGTGAGTCGGCAAATCGTTTGATATCTTTTGCCCCAAAAGCTGCGGGGCCACTTGTGATTACTCCTGCATCTCGAAGATCTTTCATAAAATTGCGCATCGACACAATCGAACCAATAGTATTTTCATGGTAAATTTCCCCTCTTGGATTGATTGCAATTGCTTTTTTCTTTAAAACTTGTGCTACAAGAGGAATGTCTGCTGTAATAACAATATCGTGAACTTCCACCTGATCAATAATATGTTGATCCGCCGCATCAAATCCTTTGTCTACAACAACCAACTTTATAAATTCACTTTGAGGAATAAATTGATAAGTGTTCGCTACCAATATAATAGTTATATTCAAACGACGACTTGCTTTAAAAACGACTTCTTTTACTACTTTAGGACAAGCATCCGCATCAATCCATATTTTATTGATCCTACGCTTCGACATCTTTCTTATCTCATATCTATCTCACCTAAATAATTAGATGAAATATAGGTTTATTATATTTTTAAACTTCAAGAACCCGCTTGAGTATTTTAAAATGAAGTTTTCCTCTCAAGACATTTTCTGGGTCAGATACTACACATAACCAAACTAGTCTTGCAATAATTTTTAATTATTAAAAATATAACTGCTTTTTATTAATAATCAACTTATCAACACGACAACCAAATGTCTTGATGTTTTGAAACCATGAGAGTACGATGAAATTTTAGTTAATCATGTTTAAAAAGAGCTTAGAAACCTTAAGTTAATATTACTATCTGGAGATTGGATCCATAAATGGATGCTGTTTTAATTTTTCCACATCAGCTCTTCAAAAACCATCCGGGCTTAAAAAAAGAGCGCTTGATTCTTTTAGTGGAGCACCCACGTTTTTTTTCTGACTTTAAATTTCATAAACAAAAACTCATCTTGCATCGAGCCTCTCTTAAAAGCTTTGAAAAAGCTCTTAAAAAAAGAGGATTCAACACCCTCTATATTGAAAATGATTTAGAAACCTCACTTAAACCATTAAATCTCTCAACGATTCATATAGTTGAACTCGATGACATCCCTTTACAAAAAGATCTCTTTTCTCTAACTAAAAAACTCCATATTACAACTGAAGTCTCTTTAAGCCCAGGTTTCATGACACCTGTTTACGAATTTCAAGACCTTTTCAAAGGAAAAGCTCACTTCCATTTTGAAACTTTTTATATCTATCAAAGAAGGAAGTTTGACCTTTTATTAAATGAAAAAGGACAACCACTAGGAGGTAAGTGGAGTTTGGATTCAGAAAACAGAAAAAAAATCCCTAAATCTTTAACTATCCCTAAGTCCTATCAATCCCCCCAATACCATGAAATCAAAGAAGCTACTATCTATATAGAAAAAAACTATCCTGACAACCCAGGCAACTCGGATTCTTTCAACTATCCCATCACACATACTGATGCAAAAAAAGCCCTACATGACTTTCTTGAATATCGACTATTTTTTTTTGGTGACTATGAAGATGCGATGATGCAAAAAGAACCCATTCTTTTTCATTCACGCCTTTCCCCTCTTATAAATATAGGCCTTTTAACACCCAGTGAGATCATCGAAGAAACTCTATATTACTGCAAAAACAATGAAATACCTCTAAATAGCCTAGAAGGTTTCATTAGACAAATCATTGGATGGAGAGAATTCGTTCGTGGCATCTATCACACCATTGGAGAAAAACAAAGAACTAAGAATTTTTTTCGACATAAACGCCAATTGCCTAAATCTTTATATCTAGGAGAAACAGGGATACTACCTCTTGATGAAGGGATCCAAAAACTTCAAAACTACGCTTACTTACATCACATTGAACGTCTTATGTTATTTGGCAACTTCTTTTTTTTATGTGAAATCGACCCTAATGCCGTCTACACATGGTTTATGGAACTATTTATTGATGCTTACGACTGGGTAATGGTTCCTAACGTATATGGAATGAGCCAGTATGCAGATGGAGGACTCATGACAACAAAACCTTATTTCAGTGGATCCAACTATATTTTAAAAATGAGCAATTATTCTAAGGGACCATGGTGTGATATTTGGGATGCTTTATTTTGGCAATTCATGATTAAAAACATCAAATTCTTTGAAACCCAGCCCCGTTTAAATGTTTTATGTGTCATGGCAAAAAATAAACAAAAAGACCTTTCTCTTCTAAATCTCTATAAGGATTTTTTAAATAATTTAAAATAAATTAAAAATGCCTTGTGGATAATTTTAAAGACAGCGAAATCTGGTCCGATAACTCACAGAATCCTATAGCTAACGGTTTTATAAAGTATTCTGAAACTCTTAAAGACCTTCGAACACTTAGCAAAAACACGTCATCCTCTAATAGAGCTCATCTTTGTATGATTTGTGTTGTACTATACAAATTTAGGGAGTCCATTTCTGAAATACTGTTGCTTTGTCCAGAAACAAGAATTAAAAAAATTCTAACCCAAAAAAATTGCTAGACTACAGATATGAACTCTTAAAAACTTTGCTGGAGCTTAATGGATGAAAGACCTCCATCTACTGGAATCACATCTGCTGTCATAAAGGAGCTCTCATCAGAAAGTAGCCAAGCAATTATGGCTGCTACATCTTGGGGCTCACCTATACGACCGAGTGGATGAAAGGATGTAGAAACTTTAAGAGCCATTTCATGACTTGTAATTGCTTCAGTTAAAGGTGTTCTTATAAGTCCTGGTGCAACTGCGTTAATACGAATCCCTTTACTTGCATAAGAAGCAGCTGCTGACTTTACCAAACCTATAACAGCAGCTTTTGCAGCTGCAATTGCTTCATGATTACTAAGTCCTATCAAAGCAGCCGTAGATGAAGAAAGAACAATAGACCCCTTCCCCATTACACTTACTGCATGTTTAAGAATACAAAATGAGGAGATGAGATTCATCCGAATCACCTCTTCGAACTCTTTTTGAGTTGTTAAATGAAGAGGTTTTAAACAAAATGAACCAACAAGACAAACAACTCCATCTAGACGCCCTTCTTTTTCTGCAATTTCCTTTAACACTTGGGCTACAAGATTTTCATCTGTTGCATCTACAACTTTATAGGGTTGAGAAATTTGCTTAGATAGCCGCTGAAGATTCTCTTCGTTTCTAGCTAATAAATAAATTTGATCTCCCTTCTCTGCAAGCTTCTTTGTTAATACCGACCCAATGCCTCCTGTCGCTCCAAAAATCGCATGAACTTTTTTCATTATTTAGCCTTTTTTCTTAAATATTTACCTTGAAAAAATGTCCACAAAGGGACGCCGATTAAAGCAGAATAAGCAATAAAATAAATCAACCAAATGATCACAAATAGATGCGCAAACACTGTGATGATACTTCCTAGCCCCCAAGCTATACCTAAAACAACAAGCGCTAATGGAAACTTTTTTCTATAAACCCAATTAATAAAAATCAGCCATATACCAGGAATTCCGAGTGATAATATATAAATCGCTGGATCTGCAACTCCAAAAGCAATCATCACATGCTGAATAATCGGCGATGCCTTTTCATATTGCATAGCAAGGTGAGGAATTTGAGTTCCATCTAAAATACTTTGAAACATTCCAATACCAAGGCCAACAATAGCAAGAATAGACAAGAAAATAAACCACCCCGCAGTCTTACCCTCTGATAGAAAAAACAAAGAGATGACAACCCCTACCATCATGGCATTCGCAATCGCCATAAGATATTTCAATAAAATAAAGTAATTGCGATACCATTCAAAATCAATAAAGTAGTTTTTAGACGCGATATAACTGGCTATTGGTTTTGGAGATATAAGGGCGCATAAAACAATAAGCAGGTAACAAAAACCTGTTATATAAACACAGACTGCCCCCATAGAATACACACTTTGTTTATTAACACCTTGATTCATTTCACAATTATCCTTTCCGAAAATTTTAAATCGCTTTTCATTGAAACCACGATCAATAACCACTATAAAATTCTATTTAATCCGTCTATAATAAATTATATGAAATAAAGTCACCAAATATTTTAAAGATAAATCAATGTAAAAAATATCTCTAATAATAGCATTTATGAAAGACTCAATATGGATAGAGTTTCTCCTTCAGACGTTACCTTGACATCCTCTTCCTTTAGGGAGATGAGGATGTCAAGATCGTTACAAAATTTGGAATTGTTTGACTATACGACCTTGAAGTAGATGTTCCTTTAGAATACGCTCTAAAACAGGCGGATGACAAGAATGATACCAAATGCCCTCAGGATAGACGACAGCAATAGGTCCTTTACAGCAAATTCTTAAACAAGCAGCTTTTGTCCGCCAAATATGAAGGTGACCTTCCATATTGAGTTCTTCAACACGACGTTTCAAATAATTCCAAGCAGCGAGTCCCAGTTCTGTAGAACAACACTTACCCAGATCGCAGCATAAAAAAATATGAGAACCCTTTTGACCAATTTTAAGCTTTTGAATGATCTCTGAGTTAATTTCTTTATTCATTCCATACCAGGTTTTCAAATAAAAGACTTTTTGCAAAATCAAGAAAAGTATTAGGATTTTT
>JBAWWQ010000106.1:0-5900 GCA_037146655.1 Chlamydiota bacterium
AAAGACAGGGTTTGCACGTGTCCAACAGGATCAAGCAGGTGTATTCAAAAAGAGAAAAAACTCAGGCAATCCCATTTAAGCTATATTTAGAGAAAGTCTAATTAAATATATGAGATTCCAAAAAACTATAAACTACGCTTATCATTTTAGCTAACCAATTGCATGCTGCATATTTGTTTTTTATAAAAATCCTTGTTCATGTTAACCTGCCAGCCTTGCTTCAACTACGTTAAGAATTTTTATGGCTATACGATCTTCTTCCTCAATAACAACATCTCATAATATCCTACATGTACTAGATCAACTACTAACAACCCCCCCTATAAATCATACATCTTCTATAAATGACCTTCAATATCCAGCGCCACGATGGTCAGTATTATGCTCTACTGTCAAGTATTTATCAGAACAGCCTTTTGCTGCAGCTTCTAAAACTTTACAAAAGATTCGATCCGCTATGCAGGTTTTACAGATTCCCATGGACTGGAATCCAGCAATTATACCTATACTGACAGAAAAAAAAGCTTTTGATATCTTGCGCGGGAAACCAGAAGATCTCAGTAAAGAAAGTTGGCCCTTAGATAAAGGCGCATATGGAACTGTATCAGCCATAAAAACCTCAACCGATGAAGTGTATGCTATAAAAAGTCAATCGGATTGGATTATTTTCTGTAATGAATATTGTAACTTAATCAAGGCTCAAAATCATCCCAATATTGTAAAACTTTTCCATGCCGAAAAATATAACCAGGCTAATTGTCGCACCTTTCATCTATGGATGGAATACCTGCCTACAAATCTTTCAAAAAATCAAGATCTACCCGAAAAAACTATCCTTTCCTTATTCACTCAAGTGAGTAATGCTGTAAAATATCTACATGAAAAAAAAATCATACATCGAGACATCAAAGCGAATAATATTTTATTAGATCAAACAAGAACTATAGCTAAAATTTGCGATTTTGGTGAAGCACATAGCCTCTCACGCTATATAAAACTACCTAAACCAGATAGTACTAAAATCGAGCGCTACTTCAAAAGCGTGCACTATCCCCCTGAATATCGCAGCGGATCTGCAACCGGCTCTTATCCAGGAATGGATATATGGTTATTTGCTTATTTTATTGTATGGTATCTACAACCCCTATCTAAATCATTCGAATTTCCTCTAGAAGAACCATCTCTTTATCAAGGTTGCAACCAACAAACCATAAAACTCTTATTAAATGCTGGAAAAATACAAGAAGCAATTGCGAATGAGCTCTCTTTAATTATACACCCCTGTTTTTCAGCTGAACCAACAGAGCGTCCATCCATGGAAATACTCTATACACGTCTTCATCAACTAACACTTGCACAAGACTCGCCTCCTAAACCAATTCCTGCTGCAGATGCCACTACAAGCTTGAGTGTTCAATCACTACCCACTAACACCTCTCGTACTTTTATACAAAAACACTTTAAGCCCTCTGCATCAGCTCCTACTATATTTTTTAATAATCTCACAGACGACAAAACACCCACACAAATACCTATTTCAAAATTACCTCATCCACCTTCTAGGGCCTGTAAGAGCATAGACATGCTCCATACTTCCCTTCACAATTTAACACTAGAAGAAGAAAAAACTCCTATACAAGAGCCTGTTTTAACCTCGACTACAACCTCAAATGCCAATCATACTGGAGTGCAAAGCCACCCGAGAGCACCTTTGTCAGCGCCTGCTATACTTTGTCATCATATGGACCCCCTCCAAACCACTACAACCATGAAACAAATAACAACCCCAAAATCACGTCATCGATTCGCCCATTTACTCAAAAACAGAGAACACTCAACACCTATTTAAATAATCACAACTACACTTCGATAGTATTATTAAAGCTTGTATTGTTCTAAAATGCTAATCAAAAAAAAATTCAAGCCTGATTTTTTTAAAAAAATCTATTATTATTTTTAATAAAAAAATATTTGACTTAATAATAAGAATTTTTCTATATCGTGAATTTAACATCTTTACATTATACACGGTGTTAGGAGCAAATAATATGATACAGTCTAAATTAGATATTCTTGGAGAAATCGATTTAACAATCGATCGACTACTTGAAAATTCAGAAGCATTAAAAGCAATTGCTTCTAATACTTGTTATCAAGAAGAAATATTTGCTCTTGAAAAAACTCAAGAAAGCCTTATCGCTCACTTGATACATATGGACGGAATGCTCAAAAAAAAAGATCATGTCTACAAACAAAAAGAGCCTCTTTTAACTTCTACTGTGCATGAGAAATTAGGTCGATCTGGTTATCTTAATCAAATTTCTGATAAACAAGAAACTTGTTTTACACCGATTCAAGAAGAATCTTACAGTAAAAAACCTAAAATCCATAAAAGAAAAGCGTTTGCCGTTAAAAACTCCTCACGCTAATCATCCTTAATACTTGGCTAACTCTATAAGCGCTTTTTCAATATCTTGTTTCTGAGGAAGCACTGCGTCTTCTAAAATTTTAGAATAAGGAATTGCACACTCTATAGCACCTATTCTTTTGATAGGCGCATCGAGCATAGTAAAAGCTTCTTCACTAAGGCGCGCTGCAATTTCAGCACCAAAACCACAAGTTTTATGAGCCTCATGAATAATACAAACTTTACCTGTTTTTTTGACAGACTCTAAAATTGTATTAAAATCTAATGGAACAATCGTTCTTAAATCAATAAGTTCTATTTCAACCCCCTGCTCTTTCGAAAGCTTTTCAGCAATCTCAAAAGACATCACTGTCATCATACCCCAAGTAACCACTGTCACGTCTGATCCTTCTCGCACAACCTTTGCCTTACCAATTGCTGTCACTTCTTCTGCATAAGGTTCAGCTCTAGCAGAAAAAACACGCTGTCTATAAAGACCTTTATGCTCTAAAAAAATCACAGGATTAGGATCGCGAATAGCTGCTTTTAAAAGTTTTTTCGCATCTTCTGCATGGCTTGGAAAAATAATTTTCAATCCAGGGCAGTGCGCTAAAAAAGCCTCAATACTTTGTGAATGATAGGGACCACCTTGAATATAACCACCAATTGGCATCCGAATCACAATAGGACAATTCCACTCACCATTAGAGCGGTAATGAATACTTGCTAATTCATTAAAGAGCTGATTAATCCCAGTCCATAAATAATCAGCAAACTGTATTTCTACAACGGGCTTATGGACTCCATCAAAAGCCATTCCTATTGCCGTACCGATAATTGTAGATTCCGCAAGTGATGTATTAAAACATCTATCTACTCCATATTTATCCGTAAGACCACGTGTTACACCAAAAACCCCTCCCTTACCACCTCCAACATCTTGCCCAAAGACCACAATACTTGTATCTTTTTGCATTTCTTCTGTAAGAGCATGGTTAAGAGCATCTACCATTACAACAGACTCTTGTTTAACACCTTCAACGGTTTTTTCTTCCTGTATGCTTTCTTTAAAAACATGTTGATGAGAAGATTTAGGATCTGGAAAAGGAATTAATTCAGCTCTTTTAGCCGCTTCGTCAATCCCTTTTTTTGTTTTCACTTTTAATGCATCGATTTCTTCTTGTGAAATCAGCCCTTTTTGTAAAAGCCAATTTTCATAAACAGGTAGTGGATCTTTATCCTGAATCGAAGTTAAATAATCATTTTCTTGGTATTTTTTTGGATCATCACTACTACTATGAGGTCCAAGTCTTGGAACCTTTGCGACAACTAAAGAAGGCCCCTCAAAAGATCTTGCTTTTTTCACAGCACTTGATAATGCATGAGTAACTTCTTCATAATTACATCCATCGACTTGATAAACACTAAGTCCTTCATACCCTCTAGCTATTTTTGCAATAGAGCCACCAGCTGTTTGATCTATAACCGGAACAGAAATAGCCCACCCGTTATCTTGTATCACAAAAACGACCCCTAACTTATGCAAACATGCATAGTTAAGCGCCTCATGAAAATCCCCTTGTGATGTAGAACCATCTCCAGCAGAAACATAAACTACTTCATTTTTATGACTAAGTTTTAACCCTTTTGCTAAACCTACTGCTTGCAAAAACTGAGACCCCACCACACTCGATTGGACAGGAATCTTTAATGATGGATCAGAAAAATGCTCTGGCATCATACGTCCTGATGAATGGTGCTTAGTAGCTCGTCCCATAAACGTCCCAAAAAGCTCAACGATACAGCAACCAAGACCTATAGCAAAGCTACGATCACGATAATAAGGGAAAGCCCAATCTTTACCTGAAGTCAGTGTTAATGCACTCACAGCACCTATCATCTCATGGCCTAAAGCATTCATATGAAATGTGCCGCCCTTACTTTGTTTGACAAGAATTCCCATCTTGTCATCCATAAAACGGCTTTGATACATCACTTCTAAAACTTTAAGACACTGAGCTTTTATAGCTGACTCATTTTTCTCATCATGAAAATGAAGGAGCTCTTGCAAAAGAGCTTGCTGCTCGCTGAATTTAACATCCATTTTTAAATATCTTCTTTTTTCTTAGGTTTAATAATAGGCGTCACCTGCTTAATACCTGCCGCTTTTTTCTTTTCCATAATATCTTGAACATCTTCTTTTCCAGGTCTGCCTCTTTTTTTAGGAAGTAAGCCTTTTGCTATTTCTAACACTTTTGAATCATCAAGGTCACCTTCTACAGGTTCAAATCCTTTGCTTACAGCTTTAATAAATTTCCCTTCTGATCCTATTCCTAAATCGTCAACATCTCTAAGTTTAGAAGATAACTGCTGAAGGGATTCAAGCCTTTGAGAAAGAGCTTCCAATTTTGTATCCACTTTAGCTCTAGAACTTCCTCGGAGACTTGCAATAAGCTGAGCTTCAGTATCATACTTAGCCGAAAATGTCGCTGTACTCGACATGAAATCAACAAGATAAAGAAAAGGTCTAGCTGCTGGTGGCACTTTTGTATAAATATCTGCCGTTAACTGTGGTTCTATTTCAATTTTTTGCGTTTGTTTAGGAGGACGCCCTCTTTTAGGTCTTGGATTTAAAGCTTCATTAGAATAATAAGTCTTAGACTTAGCCACCACAGCTTCTCTTGCTGTAGCGATTTCTTTCGAAACCTTAGGTTCAAAAAGATTTTCTTTCAACTTTTCTACAACTTTTTTAACAAGCTCTAAATCTTCTTCAAAAACAAACTTTATATCTTGAGTTCTTAACCATTCAATAATACGAATTCTAGATCTTTCAAGATAATATTGTTGCCACTTTTCAAGCTCTGTTAAATGGTCATAAATAAATTCCAAAAAGTTTTCTCTAGCTTCTTTAGATTGAATGACATCCAAAAGCTTTTCTTTAGTATCGATATCGTAGACTTTTTCATTGATAAAGCCTTCCATAAACTTTTTGGTTTCAAAAAAAGTCATTTTAGGGAGTAAACAAAATCTATCTCGCCCTTCTTTAAGTTCTTTTTCTAATCCTTCTAACTCTTCGTTTCCTTTATCCAAATCCACAAAAAGAATAAACCCTTCTACCCTATCTAAATAAAAAGCTCTTTCGTCATCTGATTTTGCAAAAGCATCCATCAAACGATGAAATTGTAAAATTAAAGGATTTTGAGGTTGTGCATAAGCATTCGACATTGTTCTAAACCCGTGTTATAGATGATAATTAACGATGAAAATTTTCCTTTACCCATCTCAAGAAAGCAGATATTTTATCAAAAATCAACGATAAACCCTAATATAAAAAAAACTTTCACCACTCATAAGTAAAAAGCTTTCTCTTCTATTCCTCAAGAAAAATATTTTTTTGATTCAAAAAACAAACTCAACCTGTTTTTAAATAAAAATTATATCGATGGTAAATGGATTAATCCCCAAAAAATATTTAAACTAATTGAAGAGTTTA
>JBAWWQ010000107.1:0-5838 GCA_037146655.1 Chlamydiota bacterium
TTTAGAAACAAAACCAATTCTTAAAAAACTGACTAAAGCACACCAAGCTCTAGCTGAATTAAAAGGAATAACAGGAATTATTCCCAATCAGAGCATCCTTATTAACACATTATCTCTCCAAGAAGCTAAAGATAGTTCTGCTATAGAAAATATAATCACAACTCACGATGAGCTTTATACAAGTGATGTATCTGCAAAAAAATTCACTTCTCATGCCGCTAAAGAAGTCTATAGTTATGCTACTGCATTAAAAAATGGTTATGAAAAAGTAAAAAAAGACAAACTTCTTCTAAACAGTCACATTTTAGAAATTCAAGAAACTCTAGAAAATAATAAAGCTGGATTTCGTAAACTACCAGGAACTACATTAAAAAATGATCAAACCGGAGAAGTTGTTTATACTCCACCACAAGACGCTAATCAAATTTTATTTTTAATGACGAATCTTGAAAAATTTATCAACAACAACAACCTCTCTAGCCACGATCCTCTTGTTAAAATGGCTGTTATTCATCATCAATTTGAAAGTATCCACCCATTTTATGATGGTAATGGGAGAGCTGGTCGCATTATCAATATTCTCTACTTAGTTCAACAAGGTCTATTAAACACTCCTGTGCTCTACCTATCTCGTTATATCAATCAAAATAAACAAAAATATTATGAACTCTTACAAGCTGTCCGCGAGCAGGCCGCTTGGGAAAATTGGATACTATATATACTAGAAGGGGTCGAGCAAACCTCTTACAAAACAGTACAATTAATACAAGATATAAGAGATCTCATGCAACATCACAAACACAAAATACGTAACGAACTTCCTAAAATCTATAGCCAAGATCTTTTAAACAATCTTTTTAAGCATCCCTATACTAAAATCGAGTTTGTTATGGAAGAGCTTCAAATCCATCGAAATACAGCTTCTAAATACCTAGAAGAATTAACCCAAGTAGGTTTGCTAGATAAACACAAAATTGGAAAAGATAGTTTTTATTTAAATACCTCTTTGTTTAACCTTCTGTCTAACCAATCTACTTAACTCATGCACAAGAAATGCCACTTTCTTGTGCATGACAAAGTTGATATGCACAAGAAATGCCACTTTCTTGTGCATATCATTTAAAAAATCCAGAATTTCTAATTTTTCTTAGTCTTAGTAAAATGTTTTTTACCACAAGCCTTCTTACCAATTGATAAAAAAAAAGAAGAACACTACAGTTGGAAATACTCAAAAAATCTAAATAACCGCTGAGACCTTTGTCAACTACCCCTCCCTAAAGGGAGAGCCTTGAAAAATAAGTTCAAGCGCCATGTTGACCAGCCCAAGTCCTTAACTGGACTACGTTAGGAGCGAATATATAGTTACCTTGGGATGCCGCCCCAGTCCCAAGCTCTAAGATAGATGGTTAAACACGCAAAAGGGTTAAGCGCGTGCTGTCTATACGTAAACCGCTTCATAATATTGGCGAGGGGAACGTTACCCACAAAGCGCAAGCTTAAGTGGAGATTGCACGTAAGTGCTAGGGGGAGCAATCCCCCGCTTTTTTAACAATTTAACTTAAGGAGCAGCGTTTCCTCCTCGCCCGAAAAGACGAGGTATCCACGCTATCAGATATGATGAAAATATTTAAATCCTCTCTTTTTATAGGTATAGCCTTTGTACTGTTAGTAATAGGATGCAAAAGCCAAAATAGTCCTACGCACCCAAGAAAATCCACTTCCACTCCTTCTAAAAATCCAAAAACTCTACGGATTAACCTCACAGGAGAGCCCTCTACCTTAGATCCTAGAAAAGCAAGATCATTAAATGACCTTAATGTTATTAAAATGGTTATGGATGGATTAACACGTATTAACTACCAAGGAGAACCATCTCTTGCTTTAGCGGAAGAGGTGCAAATATCAGACGATAGACTAACCTATACATTTACTTTAAAAAAAATTAAGTGGTCTAATGGTGAATCTCTAACAGCTCATGATTTTATCTATGCTTGGAGAAAAAGCCTCTCTCCAAATTTTCCATCAGACAATGCCTCTCTTTTATATGTCATCAAAAATGCTGAACTGATTAAACAAGGAAAACTTCCAAATAGTTTACTTGGCGTTCAGGCTCTTGATGAAAAAACACTCGCTATCCAATTAGAAAAACCTATCCCTTATCTGCTAGAACTTCTAGCTTCCCCTTCTTTCTATCCTGTATGTGCAAAAGCAGATAAATTAAACCCTCATTGGGCTGAAAATGCAGAAACCTACATAAGCTGCGGTCCTTTTAAATTAGAAACATGGAGACATAGTGATTCTATAGAAGTTGTTAAAAATGAAGAATATTGGGACAGCCAACATGTCAAACTCAAAAAAATCTCGATGATGATGGTCACACCAGAAACAGGTCTTAATATGTATGAGAATAACGAACTTGACTGGGAAGGATCACCTCTTTCCAACATTCCATTAGATGCTCTTAACTTTTTAAAAGAACAAGGCAAACTCAATACACAAAGTAGTCTTCTTACTTCATTTATTCGTACTAACACACAAAAAGCCCCTTTTAATTCTATCCATGTAAGAAAAGCCTTTGCAATCGCTATGGATAGACAAAACCTCATTGAGCATGTATTACATGGTAATGCCAGTTATGCATCAGGCCTTGTTCCTGCGTTTCTAGGATTAAGGAACCAAGAGTATTTTCAAGATAAAGATGAAACCCAAGCTAAAGCTCTTATTGAAAAAGCGCTAGAGCTTAAAGAGATTTCTAAAGAAGATCTTTCTCATATCACATTAAGTTTTTTGTCTAACGAAAAAAACTACCGCATTTGTCAAGCACTACAAGAGCAGTGGAAAAAAGTGTTTAATATTGATATCCAATTAGAAGCTATTGAAGGAAAAATTTATTTCAATAAGGTTTCTCAAAAAAACTTTCAATTAGCTTTAGGCTCTTGGGTAGCAGACTTTAGAGATCCTATCAACTTTTTAGAAGTATTTAAAACAAGAGATATCGGCACAAATAACACTTCTTGGGAAAATCAAGAGTATTTCACAAAATTAGAACAGTCTTACACAACAACTTCTACTGAAGAAAGGACGGCTATTCTTAAAGAATGCGAACAAATTCTAATCCAAGAGATGCCTATTATACCTATATGGCATGGAACAATGCATTATGTTAAAAATGATACCGTTAAAAATGTTGTTATTTCTGACTGTGGGGGGATAGACTTTAAATGGGCTTTCATAGATAAGAAAATTTAAACTTTCTAAAGGAGGTAGGATGTATCAACGTATTTTATGGATGATGTGCACCCTACCTTTATTAACTCTTCACTCCGCTACAGTTCGACTTATTAACGATTCTCCATTTGCCCTTTCTGCTCTTATTTTAGCAGCTACAGGTGAGGTTATGGGCAGATCCTCTCTTGAACCTTTAGCTCAATTTAGCTGGGAAAATAGCCAAGTAGATACCTCGAAAAATTCCATGTCTCCCTTTACTGTTGTTTTTCACTGCGCAACAGATGGTGGACTTTATGGAACCGTAAATAATGTGACAACGGGATCTATGGTTCAAGCAAGCTCTGCCTCAGGTGCTCGCTATTGTGCTCCTAAAAAACCAGCAAAGGGCCAAAAAGAAGAAAAACCATCTGATCTGCAGTATGGAACTGAACCCATTAATCCTAATCAGTGGCGTCAGCAAAGTAGATACTGATCTTTTTTAAAAAAGCAAAACTTGATGAAGCCTTTTATCATGCTGTTCTATGGGTAAATCTTCTTCACTAAATTGCTCTTTAAATCCAATTCCTATTGTAAAAATACTCAGATGTTGAGAAATCCATCTGTCAAAATCTCCGTTTCCATAACCCAATCGATACAAATTTTTATCAAAACTTAAACCTGGAATAAGTGCACAAATTTTTTTCTCTAAAGAGCTTACCATACAAATTTTTGGATCTGGTTCCAATATACCTAGTTTGGAAACAACTAGCTCATTTATGCTTTTCACTTCATAAATCTTGATCCCAGCCTCTTCCAGTCTTGGTAAAAGAAGTCTATTTTCAACACTTAATAGATAATTTAATCCCCAAAGATCTATTTCATCACCAAAACTTGCAAAAGAAATTACTTGTTCATATGCGTCTAGCTGAGGGTACAATTTTTCTATAAGCAGCGATTGAACTTCCTTTTTTCTAATAGATGAAATCTGACGTCTTTTTTGTTTAAAAAAAAGCCGTAATTGGTCTTTAGTCTTCAATAGGTACGCCCTTATGGTAAAGCACCTTTTTCAAAAAATGTCCCTCTGAGTCATAAAGCGCAGCCACCCCGTCTCCATGATCCACACTTGATACAGAAGACTTCTCCCCTTTTTTCATATAAAGACCTTTCACTAAAAGATCATTTTCATATTCTTCTGTTAACATGAGGTCTCCATTTTTATACCAGGCCAAGGCTAATCCATTTTTTTTATTTCGATACATTTCTCTCTCACTTTCAAGTCCTCCAGTTGTGTACCATGTTTTAACTCTGCCTTGGAGTTGGCCTTCATACCAGTTCAAACAAATCTTTGGCTTAAGCTCTTTTGTAGCACTTGGATAATACACCCACTCTTCTCCGTGTTTTACCCCTTCGTTAATAGTATGCTCACTTTCAAGGTTTTCATTAGCAAAGTAGAGATAGACCTTTCCCTCTCGTTTTCCATTTTTAAAAGCATATTGAGAAACAAGCTTTCCTTTTTCATAAATTGTTTGCAACCCCTGCCCTTCTATAATTTTAGAGACCACACGTCCTTGAAAATTATAATAAACGGCAGAATTAAGGCGACCATCTTGATATTCTTCTACAAATTTAGGACATTCTACACATCCTTGATAAATAGATTTACCTTGTCTTACTCCATGAACATAAGAAAACTTCCCTATTTTCTCTTCCTCTTGATCATAATAAATTTCATCTCCATGCACTTCGTTTTTTACATAAGAAGTCACCTTGCGCATCTTCCCATTAGGATGATAAAAAATCGCTTTCCCAGATAGCTCTCCTTTATCATAAAGAAATTTCGCTGTTAAACTCCCCTTTTCATCATAGACTAAACTATCTTTATCAAAGACCCAAGAGGCCATACAATCAAGAGAAACATCACCCATCCCCTCTATAACGTGCGCTCTTATTTTTAGTAGACCATTAGGATACCACTCCTGATAAAGCCCATTTGCACGTCCATTTACAACATCCAAGCTTTGCCATATTTGACCATTATCATGATAACTTGTCACAACAGATGAAATTTTACCCTGGTGACTCCTTTGAAAAAGTCTAACAATTTTTGTATAAGCCTGCGGTTCCAAAAAATTGGTAGAAGCATATTGATCCAACCTATCTTGCGTACTAATTGTTTCATTAAATCCGTGTCGATCTATCAATTGTAAACTAATAAGCTTAGGTGTTTGAGTATCTTTTCTTGTAGAACAAGAAAAACCAGTTAGTATCAAACAAGTTGCCACAAAAAATTGGATCTTTTTGATCATTATTCACCTTTTTATTTTTTTAAACTTCTTTCTAGAAGATTATAATCCACTTCAAAAACCGCATAATCAGAAGTAATTTCTGTTCTTTTTAAAATGAAGTGTTGAAAAAATAGTTGTGGACGAATTTTAGATAACCCAGCTCTTTCAACAGTCTCAAGTAAAGCTTCAAGATCTTTCGTATCCACTTCAATCGGAGTTTTTAACGTATAACTTTTTTCTAAAAGATTGTTTTTTTCACAAACAGTTTTTTCTTTAAATACAGTTTTATTATTGCTAAGCTTAGCGCGCCGCTGCAAAAGAAATGGGCTTTCTTTAAATATTGGCA
>JBAWWQ010000108.1:0-5826 GCA_037146655.1 Chlamydiota bacterium
GCTAAAAATAGTATTGCTACCATCTTAACAAGTGAAGAAGAAGGCTTTTTGAAAACTCTTAAAAAAGGTGGCAACATCTTATCCTCTATTATCCAAGAGGCCCAAAAACACTCGCTTAAAGAAATTAGCGGCGAAGATGCCTTTAAGCTTAAAGATACTTATGGATTTCCAGTGGAAGAAATTCTTCTTATAGCTAAAGACAGTCACGTCACTGTGAATTTAGAGTCTTTTGATATCTTAGAAAATCAAGCTAAAGAACGTTCAAAAAAAGCTAAAGAAACCCATCATCAAGAAGTAAAAAGCTCAGACTATCAAGCCCTTTTTGAAAAAAATGGACCAACTCGCTTCATAGGTTATACAGATAATGAAGCTGAAGCCACGATTATAGCTATTTTAAAAAACGGGAAACCTGTTGATTCGCTAGAAAAAGGAGAAGAAGCCGTTATTCTTCTTGAACAAACACCTTTTTATGCAGAAAAAGGTGGGCAAATATCTGATATAGGCGATCTTTCTCATGATAATGCCCATTTTATTGTAAAAGACTGCCAAATGCCCCTACCTGATTTGATTATCCATCAAGGAGTTCTTCAAGAAGGGACACTGCTTGTAGGCGAACCTGTTATGGCAAAAATCCAAATAGAAAGAAGAGAACTTATAGAAAACAATCACAGCGCAACCCACCTTCTTCACTGGGCTCTGCAACGCGTGTTAGGTGAACACATTAGACAAGCTGGGTCTTTAGTAGAAGCTGACAGACTTCGTTTTGATTTCAATCACCATAAAAGCATTACACAAGAAGAGCTCCGTCAAATTGAGCATTTAGTGAATATTAAAATAAGGACAAACTCACCTGTAAAATCTGAAGAACTCTCTTATGAGCAAGTGCAAGGAAGACACGATATTAAACAGTTTTTCGGAGAAAAATATGGTCTTAAAGTAAGACTTGTCGATATAGCTGACTTCTCTAAAGAACTCTGTGGAGGAACCCATGTGCCTGCACTTGGAAGACTTGGTCTTTTTAAAATTCTTAAAGAAACCAGCATAGCCAAAGGCGTTCGAAGAATCGAAGCGGTCACAGGTAAAAAAGCTGAAGAACTCATCAACGAATTAGAAGATAAGCTTTTAAAAATGGAAAAAATCCTTGAAGCTCTTCCGTCTCAATCTGTAGAAAAACTTTCTTTTATTGTACAAGAAAATGCTGAGTTAAAACAGCAAGCAAAAAAACATCGCACTTTAGAGCTTAATAAGTTGATGGATCAGCTCCAAGAGAATATTTCAACTTCAAACGATAAAACCATTCTTTGTGCCAAAATAGCACTTCTCCCCTCTGAGCTAACCTCTTTTGCAAATGCACTCGGAGCAAAACTGCCTCATGCATCTCTCCTTCTTGCTTTAGAGCATGAAGGGAAATGCCAACTTCTTTTGAAGCTAAGTGATGACTTAGTAAAAAAAGGGATAAAAGCTTCTGATCTCATGTCTCAACTAGCTCCCTTGATTCAAGGGTCTGGAGGAGGAAAAGGGGGATCAGCCCAAGCTGGTGGAACACATCCTCAAGGTATTGAAAAAGCTTTTGCTCTTTTTAAAACGTTAATTTGAGAGACCGTGTTAGAAAAACTTTCTAAAAGCCTTTTTTTACAAAGATTTGGACAAGCCCTTCAAGAGAACCCCTCTCTTCTTGTTGAGGGGCTTTGGGATTGTCCCAAAGCTATTCTAACTTTAATAGGCATGCAAAAGTTAGAAAGAAGCGTTTTGATCATCACAGGTGGAGAACGCCAAGAAAAACTTCTAGATGATCTGCAATATTTTTCTAAACAAGAATGTCTAGAATTTCCTGCATGGGAAATGCTTCCTAGCGAGGATATCGCTCCAAGCTTAGACATCTTAGGTAAACGCTTTGAAATCCTCTCTCAACTTACTCAGAAAAAAGAAAAAACCCTTGTTATTACAACGCTGCAGGGCTGCTTACAAAAGCTTTTACCAAAAAAAGAACTGTCGTCTTATTTTCATAAATGGCAGCAAGGGACAAAGCTTAATTTCTCTAAACTACCTGATTTACTAGAATCGCTCGGCTATACTCGCTGCCCCTTAACAAATGATAAAGGGCAATATTCTATTCGTGGTGGCATCCTTGATATATTTCCTGTCTCCTCTCCCAGCCCTTATCGAATTGAATTTTTCGATGACGAAATCGATAGGATTCGAACATTCGATACGATTTCACAAAAATCTATTGATAAAGCTTCTTCTGTATTTATAGCGCCAGCCCATGAGCTTCTGTTACTAAAAAATGCAAAGTCTTTAGCCACTCTTTTAGACTACTTTGATAAACCGCCCCTCATTATTTTTGATGACCTACTAGCGCTGGAAGATAAGTATGTAGCTTTAAAAAAATTACCAGGACTTGTTAGCCCTTATTTTTTAAAGTTTCATGACCTTTTAGATCAATTAGATGGGTTTAAAAAACTGTATTTTTCGTCTCAACCCTTAGAAGAATTATCCCCTATCACCCCCCATGGGCCCCTTTCTGAAGGAAAAATCCAACCTATTTCTTTTGAAATGTTTCAATATCCTATTTCTACACATAAAATCTCTCACCCCTTCGCAAAGATCTCCGATTTTTTCATGCCTATCTTTGATGATACTGATGATCCAGACGACTGTTTACTCAAAGGAATTTCAAGCTATAAAGATCATCCTTTATCTTTAGATTTTATTACATCAACAGAAGCAGAAACTCATACCTTAAAAAACCAACTGCAAGATTTATCTATTTCTTTACCTAAAGAAACCCATTTTATTCAGGGCTACCTTACAAGTGGCTGCGTCTTGTTGGATATCCACTGGGTTTGTTTCCCTTACACAGAAATTTCTCACCGCTATAAAGTACGGAGAAAAAAATGGAGAAATTCTTATCACACACCGGCTGCAGACTTTCATGAACTTCATCCAGGAGATCTTGTTGTCCACTTCCATAATGGGATAGGTAAATTTTTAGGAATCGAAAAACAAAAAAATCATCTTGGGCATATCGATGAGTTCATCATTTTAGAATATGCTGCTGCAAGTAAACTCTACATTCCTCTCTCACAATCTCATCTAGTAAGTCGCTATATTGGAACAAAAGAAGAGGCTCCTGTTTTACACACTCTAGGGACAACAAAATGGCAAGTAGCCAAAGCAAAAGCTGAACAGTCCATTATGGGGTATGCAAAAGATCTGCTGCACCTTCAAGCAGAAAGGGAAGCCAAAGGGGGCTTTGTCTATCCTGAAGATAGTGATGACACTTTACTTTTCGAAGAAGAATTTCCTTTTGTTGAAACAGAAGATCAACTTAGAGCAATCGCTCAAATTAAAGAAGATATGTGCTCCCATAAAGCAATGGATAGACTTATCTGTGGCGATGTGGGATATGGTAAAACAGAAGTTGCCATGCGTGCAGCCTTTAAAGCTGTTGTCGATGGAAAAAAACAAGTCGCTATCTTAGTCCCTACTACAACACTTGCAATGCAACACTATGATTCTTTAATTGCAAGGATGGCAAACTTTCCTATCCGCATACGAGCTCTATCTCGGTTTATCTCCCCTAAAGAAGCCAAGCTTGTCCTAGAAGATTTACAGGCAGGTCTTGTAGATATCGTCATAGGCACACATAGACTTATTAGCAAAGATGTCCAATTTAAAAATTTAGGCCTTGTCATTATTGATGAAGAGCAGCGCTTTGGTGTTCGTGCAAAAGAATTTCTTAAAAAAATCAAAGCTAATGTCGATTGTATCACTTTATCTGCGACACCTATTCCAAGAACACTACATATGTCAATGGTTGGAATAAGGGACTTATCTGTTATTAATACTCCCCCTCAAGACAGACTTCCTATTAAAACAATCCTTGCTGAGACAGACCCTCAAATCATTCAAAATGCTCTTTTACGAGAACTCTCTCGCGATGGCCAAGCTTACTACATCCATAACCGTGTAGAATCTATCCACCAGCATAAAGAAATGCTGGAAAAACTCGTTCCGTCAGCCAGAATAAAAGTAGCTCATGGACAGATGGATCCTCAAGATATAGACGATGTTTTTCATGCATTTAAAACAGGTCAAATCGATATCCTTATAGCGACAACTCTTGTAGAAAGTGGAATCGATATCCCCAACGCAAATACAATATTAATTGACCGAGCAGATCATTTTGGCCTAGCTGATCTCTATCAGTTAAGGGGTAGAGTCGGTAGATGGAATCGCCCAGCTTATGCCTATTTCCTCACTCCAAAAAATAGAGAACTTCATGAAGTTTCCAAAAAAAGATTACAAGCTCTTGTAGAAACATCTGGCTTTGGTGGTGGAATGAAGCTTGCTATGCGCGATTTAGAAATTCGCGGTGCTGGTGATATTTTAGGAATTCAACAATCTGGTCAAGTATCGACTGTAGGATTTCATCTCTATTGTAAACTATTAAAAAGAGCTGTCGAATCCCTTAAGAAAAAAATCCCCACTTCTTTTACAGAAACCAAACTTGAATTTTTATTCCGAGCCTCTTTACCAGAAAGCTATATCCAAGAAACAAACTTACGTTTAGAAATGTACCATCGACTTGGAGAATCTTCTTCTTTTGAACAAATAACAGAAATCCTTCAAGAACTAGAAGACCGTTTTGGTAAAGCTCCATCAGAAGTGCGCTGGCTTTACCACCTGACAAGACTAAGAGTATTTGCTAATCAACATGGGTTTTCTGTCTTGAAATTCGAAAAAACCTCTTTTACAGCACATAGACAAAAAGGAGATACTCTAATTAAAAAAAGTTGTCTTCTCCCTCCTTTTGATCTACCCGAGCAGTTAGAACAGTATGTCGTTATGATGTTAAAACATCAATTCCAACTCACTTAGTATAGATTCGAAAGATTTTTACAATAGACAGTAAAAATCAACATCAGTAGTATGCGATATTAGTGCGGATGTTTTATTTTAATTTTTTAACCTGCAAATCATGATGCGCCATTTAATCCGGATAATCACATCTTTTGTTTGTCTAGGCCTTGTATTATTTCATAATTCCAGTGCATTAGCTTTTACACAATCAGCATATGTTGCAAATCTTAGTTCAGACACCGTATCTATCATAGATACCACAAATCCACAGGCTCCTTCTCAAATAATTCCTGTAGGATCAGGCCCTGCAGCTATTACAATGACTCTTGATGGACAGTTTGCCTATGTTGCAAATAGTACAGATACCACGATTTCTATTATAAACGTTGCTAACCCACTAGCCCCCGTCCAGACAATTACCGTAGGAAGTACTCCCACTGCAATCACTATGACACTCGATGGAAAATATGCTTATGTTGCAAATTATGATGACAACACTGTTTCTATTATTAATATCGCAAATCCAACTGATATACCACTTATAGTCAACGTAGGATCCAATCCTATAGCTATTACTATGACTCTCGATGGCAAATATGCTTATGTTGCAAATAGTACTGATACCAATATTTCTATTATCAATGTCGCCAACCCATCTGGACCTGTTCAATCCATTACAGTAGGAACTCATCCAACCATTATTACAATGACGTTAGACGGAAGGTTTGCCTATGTTGGAAATCAAACCGATGATACGATCTCTATTATAAACGTTGCTAACCCATCTCTAACTCCACAGCTGGTCAATTTAAGTGGATTATCTCCGCATGCGATTACAATGACACGCGATGGTAAATATGCTTATGTTGGATGTTTTGCTGCTGATGGTTCAGATGGCACAGTCTATATTTTGACATCCTCCTCTCCCTAAAGGAAGAGGATTCCTACGGCGTTCAGTTA
>JBAWWQ010000109.1:0-5775 GCA_037146655.1 Chlamydiota bacterium
AAATGCTTTTTTAGTAGTTGGATAATAAGTAGTACAAGAAGGCCACCTATAGCTAATCGTATACAGACAATTGAAAAAACAGGAATTTGCGTAAGGGCTACTTTAATAAAGAAAAAAGAAGGACCCCAGCAAAGAGCCAGTAAAATGAGCAGTAATAGATGTTTTGTCTTCATAAAAAATCTATTTTTGCCATTCAATAACTACTTTGATTTCATCTTGATGATGTTCTGTTAAAGCCTTATGGAAATCTGTATAAGGCACATGATGACTTATGATTTTAGGTAGTGTTTTAGGCCATTTTTTAAGCCCACTTTCTAAGTCGATGACAGCTTGTTTAAAGTGACTAAAACTAGCATTTACACTTCCAAAGATGACTTGGTTTTTTAAAACCAGTTGTTTCATAAGAGTTGCACCAGGAACATTTAGAGGAGATCCTTCCGCAGGGACGCCTGTTAATACGTAGATGCCATTGATCCCTAAAATAGAGATTAAATCAAAGTCTAACTTAGCAATACCGGCAGCTTCGACAATAAGATCGATTTGTGGATAGTGTTTATTAAGATCTTGCATTGAGACTTTTTTACCATGTACATAGGTTCCGCCAAGTTCTTTTAAGATCTGAGGGCGGGCTGAATTTTCATCCACAACATCAAGTCCTAGCACATGGCATCCATGAAGTCTTAAGATGATAGCAGCAAGTAATCCTATGGGACCAAGGCCTGCAATAAGTGCTGTTTTTCCATTTAACCAGTCTCTATGGTTTCTATAGCAGGGGAGTCTACTACTTTGGATTCTACAAACTTCATCAATTGCTTTTTCTACAACAGTTGTAGGTTCTGTTAAAACAGCTATAGCTCTCAATGAATCTGGGATTTTAACAAGATACTTTTGATCGTCAACAACAAATTCAGATTGGAAACCGTGAAGGTTTTTAATCCCACGTTCTTTATAATCACCTGTATAACACATATCGTAAAAACCAGCTTCACAGGCCATGCAATGGTTACATCCTCTTCTTACAGTAAATAAAGCAAGATCCCCTTTTTTTAAATTCTGTACATTTGTACCAACTTCTATCACTTGACCGAGCATTTCATGACCAATAACAAGATTTTTTTCTCCAATTGGTGCATCAGCTCTACCACCACATGCTTCTTCACGATCAGTTCCACAAATTCCTACTTGCAATACTTTAAGTTTAACTTCTTCAGGTTTTTGTATTTGAGGTTCTGGCCATTCTTGTAAATTAAGATTGTCAGTTCCTGTGGCTAAAACAATGGCTTTCATAAAATTCTCTTGGGTTATCTGTTTTTTCTATCGATAGCAAGTATCAAGATCTACTTTCAAGTAGTTTTTTTAATTTTTACAAGAAAAGCAGATTCTTGCAAATCACCTAAAATTATCCAAATTTTTATCTGTAGTATTTATGTTTAAAATGTAGATTGCAAAAAAAAACTTTGCATGAAATAGTCGAAAAAAAACAACTTTATGTAACTCATGGTTAACCCTACAGATTTCACTCAAGAAGGGATGCGTTTAAAACAAGAGCATCCAAATTCTCCTGTTTTTCCCTGGTATAAATGGGGTCCTTATGTTTCAGAAAGAGCCTGGGCTACTGTTCGAGAAGATTACAGCCGAACAGGAGATGCTTGGAGATATTGCTCCTATGATATGGCAAAAGCTAAAACATTCCGATGGGGAGAGGATGGGATAGCTGGCCTTTGTGATCGCTTTCAGATACTTGTTTTAAGTTTTGCTTTTTGGAATGGAAAAGATAGAGAGCTTAAAGAGCGACTATTTGGTTTGAATCCATCAGAAGCTAATCATGGTGAAGATGTTAAGGAATATTATTACTACCTAGATAATACCCCAACTCATTCTTACATGAAGTATCTTTATAAGTATCCGCAAGCGAGGTTTCCTTATGAAGATTTAATTCGTGAGAATAATAAAAGAGATAAAATTGATCGTGAGTACGAACTTTTAGATACAGCAGTTTTCAAGGAGAATAAATATTTTGATGTTTTTATAGAGTATTCTAAAAATACCCCTGAAGATATTTGCATATGCGTTGAAGTGTTTAATAGAGGAGCAGAACCTGCCTCTTTTCATTTACTTCCCCAGCTTGTTTTTCGTAAGCATTTTAATTCTGAAGATACTTCTACTTCAACTATTGAGCTTCATAAGCAGGCAGATGTAAGTGCACTTGTATGTAAAGATTTAAGGAAAGATTCTCAGCAGATTGTAGGTTTTGAATATCTTTTAGGTGATCGTTATTTTTATGGGCAGATGCAAGGTCAACCATTATTTACAAATAATGAATCTAACGAGAAACTTCTTGTTGGTAAAAACAATAGTTCTCCTTACGTTAAAGACGCTTTTCATCACTATGTTATTCATAAAAACGCGTCCGTTATCAACCCTGCTAATAAAGGAACAAAGGGCGCTTTACATTATGAAGTGATAATTGAACCCCACGGCTCTAGAAAATTCCTATTTCGCTTAAGTGATAAAGAATTAAAAAATCCTCTCCAAGATGTTGAAAAAATTGTTGAGATACGAAAACAAGAAGCAGATGCTTTTTATGAGGCATTGCATCCCAAATTAGCGACGCAAGATGAAAAAGCTATTCAAAGGCAAGCTTTATCTGGCCTTTTATGGAATAAGCAGTTTTATTTTTTTGATGTTTCTAGGTGGCTCAAAGGGGATGAAGGGCAAATAGTTCCAGTTGGAAGAGAAGATATTCGCAATAAACACTGGAAACACCTTCTTTCTATGCGTATTATGGCAATGCCCGACAAGTGGGAGTACCCTTGGTTTGCTGCGTGGGATCTAGCTTTCCATACAATATCTTTTGCATTGATTGATTTAAATTTTGCAAAAGAGCAGCTGTGGCTTCTTTTGTTTGATCAATTTCAACATCCTAATGGACAAATTCCTGCTTATGAGTGGGAGTTTTCTGAGATGAATCCTCCTGTGCAAGGGTGGGCTGTGCTGCGCTTGTATCATATAGAGCATGAAAAAACAGGGAAGAAAGATAAGGCTTTTTTGAAAAAGTGTTTCCATAAGTTAATGCTTAATTTTACTTGGTGGGTAAATAAAGTAGATGCTAGTGGTAATAATGTGTTTGAGGGGGGATTTTTAGGTTTAGATAATATTACAGTTATAGATAGAAGTGCTGGCGTTCCAGGAGGTGGTAAACTTGAACAGTCCGATGGCACAGGATGGATGGGGATGTTTTGTTTGTCTCTTATGAGAATGGCGCTAGAGCTAGCTCAAGACGATGGCGCCTATGAAGTAATGGCCACAAAATTTTTTGAACATTATGTCTATATTGCTGCGGCATTACATTGCTGCAGCAGCAGAGAAGTGCAGATTTGGAATGATAAAGAAGGTTTTTTCTATGATGTATTAAGCTTTCCCAATGGAATGCACCAACAGATTTTTGTAAGATCACTTATTGGAGTGATCCCTACTTATGCAATGGATGCTATTACTGAAGAAGAATTAAAAAAACTTCCAGAGTTTAGTAAAAATTTTCACTGGTTTTTCAAACATAGAAAAGATCTTGTAGATTCTTGTATTACACCCATTGAAAACAATGGGAACAAAAAATACCTTTTATCTTTAATGAATTTAACTCAACTTAAAAGAGTTCTTGAAAAGGTTTGGGATCCATCAGAGTTTCGTTCAGAATATGGACTTCGCAGCTTATCTAAGATGTATGAGAAAAATCCTTATGTGTTTTTAGGCCATAGCATTAGTTATGAACCCGCCGAAGCGATTTCTACTCTTAAAGGTGGCAACTCTAATTGGAGGGGCCCTATATGGACACCTATGACTTTTCTTTTGATAGATTCATTAAAAAAATTACATCTTGAGGTAGGGGATTTATTTTCTATAGAATCTCATGGCTCAAAAGTTAATGCAGGTCAAATGGCAGAATATTTTGCTACAGCTCTTGTGAAAATTTTTACAAAAGATAGCCAAGGTAGAAGACCTATGTTTGGGGATTATGAAATGCTTCAAACAGATCCTCACTGGAAAGATCACCTCCTATTTTATGAACATTTTCATGGCGATACAGGGAGGGGACTTGGTGCATCTCACCAAACAGGTTGGACCGCTTTAATCGCAAATATTATCGATGAGTGGAAAAAATAAAACTTAGAAATCTAAGTGGTTTTTTATTTTTTTTAGTAATTCGTAATTATAACCTTCAAAAAATCTAATTCTGTTGTTTTTGAAAAACCACTTTATTTTTTAGATATTTTTCTGGAATTAAACTGTCTAACAGATGTAGTATTTTTTCGCTTTTGTTTTTATAAAAAATAGAGATTAACAATAAATACAAATCCAATTCATACATATAATTAAAAGAGACGACTTATGGCAACGATTCGTGAAATAGTTCAACATATCGCTAATGGGACTCCTTATAAAAACAGCTCAGGTTATATTAGGGGTTATCAGATGTCTACGGGTTATCAACTACTTACACAAGAAACATCCACTGATATTATTGACATTATAAGCAGGTTTATTTGTGGTTTTTCTCATCAAAGTGAGTCTGATCTTGTTGATTCTATCAACACAGAGAATGCTTATAGCTATTTAGCTGCAGCCAAGATTGTGGATATTGATACGTCTTTGGATTCTAAGATGCAGACAACTTATGCAATTCGTGAACGCATTCTTACCTGTTGTAGGGATCAAGAGGATAAGCGTGGGAAAATGACTATGTTGAATGCATTTTCTATACCCCCTTTAGATAAAGACGATATGGATGTTTTGCTTGTTAATGAATTAGATGATAATCATCCTCTTGTAAGAGAATCTTCAGAACGAGATAGTTTAAAGGCAAGAATTTATACCTATTGTCAAGAAAAAGCGCAGATTATATCTGAAGCGCTCCCGTATGTTGAAGGACTAGTAAGAGATAGAATAAAGACTATGGAGAAATTTTCTCATCATATTCCTTCGAAAACATCGGTTGTTTTTAGAGAAGCTCAAGGTGCAGGGGAGCTTTTGACTTTAAAACGACTAGAAAAATTCTGTATTAAAGGTGTGGAGGTAGATAAATTAGTTCAAAGCACAGATAATCTTAAAAAAGATCTTAGAGGTCGTATAGGAACAAATTTTACTGATGAGCAGGTTCATTTACTTGGACTCTCAACCTTTACAATGCTTTCAAAAGTAATGAAAGCTACCCAATCTCATATTTCTACTTTTGAAGAAAGATCGCTTAATAGTGTATCTACAATTACTGATCTTTTTAAAGATTTACAAGTTAGTGATATGACATTAGAAATGCATGATTTTGATGGGGATTATGAAGCCATCTGTTTACGTACTTTAGCAAATTATCAAGATCCAAATAGCGCTAAACCTTCGATGGAATTGGTTGAAAGAGGTTTTAAAAAAAACAGAGAGTCTAGAATGCATTTATTAGAGTCTCTTAAACTAACTGATCGATATGAGTGTTGCTTTGCTCGTAAAGATAACTCTGTAGATGTAGTAGACCCACACTCTATTGACAGTAGTGCTGGTGCTCTCGATAGAGAAATTGCAGAGACGAAAGTATCTATTATCACAGAACATCATGTTCAGCTTTTTGGAGAGTCTTTGAGAAGCTTTATTGACAAAACAATTGAAGACGCTTTTAAAATAGCTAAAACTAATGGTACCGATTAAATAAAAAATAAGATTAACAAACAATTAAAATAAAAATATTTTTATAAAGTTTAAAGATAGTTTATAAACTATGTTGCAATA
>JBAWWQ010000110.1:0-5725 GCA_037146655.1 Chlamydiota bacterium
AACCAAGTTGGGCGCCGTAGGAATCCTCTTTCTTTAGGGAGAGGAGGATGTCAATTTTACTTTAGATAGATTTTCCGTTTCTGAACAAACTCTTCTACAAAAGAAAGTCTACGTAATTGACACTGGTCTAGCAAAACAAATTGCATTTCATTTTTCTAAAAAACAAGGACGATATCTTGAAAATATTGTGTATCTACAGCTGAAAAGAAATCATAAGGAAATTTATTATTACAAAACAGAGGATAATTTAGAGGTAGATTTTATTATTCGAGAAGGTATTCATATTATACAGCTTATTCAAGTCACCGAAAGTTTAAAAGATCCAAAAACGCGAGAACGAGAGTATAAAGCCTTGGTCAAGGCTATGAAAGAACTCCATGTTGAAAAAGGCCTTATCCTAACTCAAGAAGAGGAGCCTGCAGATCCAAAGTTTCCTGAAATAGAAGTTGCATCTATCTATCAATGGCTTTTGAAATAAACTCTTTGTAATTCTATTCTTTAGTAAAGGTTTTTTGTAGCGTTTTGTGCACTTTGCTTAACACACAAAGCCCTCATTACCTATAATATTTGCCCAAGTAATAAATCAGTTTCCTCAACAAGCCAGTTAAATACTCTGGTGCATATGTTGCACAAGGCTTTGCTTCAGCTATTGCTCATTTAGGATCAATCTCCTGGTTGTCTTTTGTTTTGCAATTTTAACCAAAATAGAGGCTTTTTGAACAAAAAAAAGATGCTAAGAACGTTCTTAGCATCAGGGGCCATAAAGGGCTTTTCTCAATTGAAAAGCCCCTCATAGGGAGGTTATCGTTATGAACTTAATTAGAACTTTCGTCTGTACTCATCATATTTTGGGCTAGATACATCGATCCGATTGCTGCAACTCCTACAGCTACGGTTGCCCCAGCTAGTATTTTTCTGTTAAACCATGGTGCTGCAGTAGGTTGTGTTTGTTGTGCTTGTTGTGCTGCTGCGGTAATTACGGGTAGTGTTGCCACCTGAGTCTTTAGGATTATAAGAGCGCTTTCAAGCTGTGTCAAAGTTGCTGAAAGATCAGTTTTCATCTTGTTAAGGGTATCTTGGTGTGCTTGAGACAATGTCGATGGAATATTTTTTAATTGATTAATAACTGTAGCTACAGCGGCAACTAAATTATCTTTTACATTGTCAAACGCAATAATAGCCGCGTGTATAGCTCTTGCATTTTGCGTATAATCAAATGTACGGATCTTTATTAACTCTTGTTGAATGGCCCCGGTGATTGCGTTACTTGAGGTTGTTAACTGGTTGTGCAAGGCAGTAAAATCATTAGTCACAGCAGCTTTAAATGCAGCTACAGCTAAAGCTTGAGCATTTGCAGGTGGTAGAGTCTGACCACTTAGTAGAGAGTCTATTCTATTGACCTCTGCTTCTAATAAAGCATGGTTGTTTAGATAGGTTGTTATATCAGCTTGTGTAGGGTTTTGGGTTATCTGCACTAGTAATGCAGCATTCAAATTAAAGAGACCCTGGTTATTATTAGCTCCATAGGTTGTTTGAAAATCATTCATTAAAGTATCCAAACGAGGTTGTATGGAGGCGATGAATGCGGTTTCTGCATTGGTTTTAATAGTGGTTAATGAGGCGGCTGCGGCTGCGGCTGGTGCTGGTGGAAGTGATAAAAGTGGCTTTGCAAGAAAATCATGGAGTTTAGTTGTTTTTGCAGCGTCGTTTGCAAGAGCTCTTAAAAGCCCCTCACAATGGGAGTATGCAGGTTCTAGCTCCGTTACATAATGGATGCAAGCTGTATTGTAGTTATCATTAACTGTAGTTGTCCGGCCAAATAGTGTGGTTGAAGCCGCTGTTCCTTGTGTTTGAGCTATTTGAGATAATTTTTGAAGATGCTGGTGCTTATCGGTAAGCTCTTGATAAAATGCAGTTGCATTAGTAGTTTCAAATGCTCCAATAGTTTGAGCATTTAGTAAAGTGGCTTTTTGTGCATTAGCCAATGGGCTTAATGGTTGCTGTATTTGTGATAATAACCCCTTGGAACGTTTATAAGCAGTTGCTGGAGTGTCAAAGGTAGAAATAGTGTGGGCACTTTGAGCTCTTTTTTGCTCTAGCGCAGTTTTAAATGGGCAAGGCTTGATGTCACTGAGTATATCATCTATCCGCATATTGTAAGTTCCAATAAGAGAGTTATCTGTATTAGTTTTACTTAAATTTTCGATTTCTTGAAGTAGAAGATTGATCTCTTTTTCGGCAACAGGAGCTTTGTTCTCATCAAAATATTCTCCTAGAGCTGCAATGTAGTTATCTTTTACTGTATGAATATATAGAGAGGAGCGTTCATTTGGGTATTCATTTTTTATAGCTTCTAAGGCAGTAATAGATGATCTTTGTTTTTCAGTAGCTGCATTATAAGAGTCTCTTTTGACACTATCAAAATTTGCTAAAGTTTCTGCTGTTAATAAAGCGTTTTTTTGCGCCCCAGCAGTTCCTTGCATCGTTTCTTTGATAAGATCTAGATATAATTCGGATCTATCATAAGCTGTTTGCTGTGGGCAAAGATCTGTTAGAAGATCAAATGAGTCGAGAGCTTCTTGGATAGAGTCTGCAGATGCTTGTCTAATTGGGAAAATCGATTCGCTTGCAAATTTATTTTTGAAATATTTTGCCATAATTTTTGCAGTTTTCGCATCCGTTAATATACTTGGTTTTACAAGATTTTTAGCTTCAGTGTAAAAAGTATATCCAAGACCAATAGCTGCTCGAGCTAAACTTCTTGGGTGGTAAGGGAGTTTTTCATGTTCAAGGGTTGTAAGCCTTCTATCTTTCATTTGAAACCATAGCTCAGCTATTTTTTTCTGCTTTGGGGAAGCTATTTTTTCAATATAAGAAGGTAATTTGGATTGAGAGGTATTTAAACGTGTTAAAACTCTTACAAAGTCTGCATTAGAATAGTTTTTGCAGTTTGCTTTATCTGCTTCAAATTCTCTGTAGACATTAGGATCAGTTGCTGTTATGTGGTTGAGGCTAGAAGGACTATTGTCGAAGGCTTCATTTAATTTTTGTACAGCTTCTGTAAGAAGAATTTGTACAGCTTCAGCTGGAGCAAACGCTTCTGTTTGCTTAAGAAATCCTTTTAAGGTCTTGTAATGGTTAAATAAATCCGTTGCTAGTTTGTTTTTTGCTGCACTAGGGTTTGAAGTAGAAGGCGAGCAGACATCTTCTAAGTGTTTTGGAGCTAGATCGATAAAATGGGCAACAGGATCAAAATCATGAGCATCTTTTTGATAGTTTTTAAAATTTGTAGAACTTGCTGAAGGATCTCTATCAACTAATTCTTCACGAGTTTTTAATTCGAGATCAAAGCGGTTATAAGCAACTTTATAATCTGTAAAGGCTTTGCCTAGGTTGCTATAGTATTGATCAACAACAGTTTGTTGTGCAGTTTTAGTTGGTGGATTAGTTGTTGCAGCAAGTGTATAAGCTTCTAAAGCTTTTTGACAAACTAGTTGGTTTGCACGTAAAACTTGATCCATTTCTTCATGGTCTTTTGCTTGATATTGACCAGTAGCTACTGCAGGAAATGTTACAGGTTGAAATGTTTTGCCATTAAAAAATAGTGTTTCATAATTAGCAGATTGAACAGTGCCACTAGGTGTTATTCCAGTATCTTTATCACTTACGACTACGTAACAATCATTTAAAGTTCTCATAGTGGATTCGTAGTTTCGATAGCTATAGCTATCTGGAAGTGCCCCTTGCATGACAGTAGAGCGAGCATCCATATGTGGTCTTAAATAAGAGAAGTATCTAGGGTCTTGATAAGGCGCTTTTAATGCAGCTACATCAGCAGCTGAGGCTTTGTAGTAACCTACACAATTTGGATCATGCTGGGCAGCTACACCTATTTGAAAAGTTCCGTCTGGATAGTGAGTGTTGAAGGCGTTAGGTGTTGTAGTGTTTGTTGTGCTGGACATGATTAATAACCTCTTTTAATTATTATTATAATTTTATTGTTAAAGTTTAATTATATTATAAAAAACAAGTTATATTCAAATGTAAATTTAGATTTTATCTAATTAAAATTATTATTTCATAAATTAGAGCGTGCTTAATTGTGATAAATACACCTTATCAATTTGATTATAAGCGATTTACGAATACATAAAAATTTAAATAGGGTCTATGTCGATAAGGGCTTTTAAATCGCCTTTAAGGGGGTGGTTTTCAAATACTTTCTTAGCTGCCCGAGAAAAAGAAGCCATAGAAGGGCCTTTTACGAGGAAATAATAGCGATAGCGCTGTTTGATTTTAGAGACCCTATCGGCTATGACAGGAAGGAGGGTATAATGCTTAGGCAGCTCTTGCAAAAGCTTTTTGTAGTAAAGCTGGGCGCAGTCAAAGGTTTTATCAGGGCAGGGGCCTGTAAAGGTGATTTTGGCTAGGTGGACAAAAGGGGGGTAGTCAAAGAGCTTTCTAGAGGTAATTTCTTCTTCATAAAAACCTACATAATCTTCTTTAGCAAGGTAGGTGAACAGCTTATGGTTGGGCATAAGTGTTTGGATGAATACTTCACCAGAAAGTTCTGCTCGTCCAGCTCGGCCAGCTACTTGAACAAGCAGTTGAAAAAGGTGTTCTGCGGCTCTGAAATCCCCTGTATGGAGAGCGCCATCTGAGTTAAGGACTCCTACAAGGGTTACAGATGGAAAATGAAATCCTTTAGCGATCATCTGCGTTCCTATCAAGACATCTGCTTTACCAGAGCGAAATTGTTTAAAAAGATCTTGGTGTGAGCCTTTATGTTTTGTGGTATCTGCATCCATACGAAGAGTTCTTACTTGGGGGAAGATCTTTTTAAGAGAGGCTTCTACCTGTTCTGTTCCTATGCCTCGATACACTAAAAGAGAGGAGAGTTTGCAGTGCGGGCAGTGTTTAGGAGGAGGGGTGATTTCATAGCCACACGTATGGCAATTGAGACTATTTTGAGCTTTATGGTAAGTGAGACTTACGTCGCAGTGGGGGCATTTTTGCGTTTCTTGACAGCTTGGACAGATAAGAAGGCTGTTATAGCCCCTGCGGTTAAGGAAAAGAAGGGTTTGTTCTCCAAGCTTTATTCTAGTTTCAATAGCTTTTAAAAGAGCTGGAGCAAAAAGAGTAAAACCATCTGTTTTTTGCTTTTCTAATTCCATATTAAGTAGATGGATGTTAGGTAGTTCTGCACTGCCGACGCGGGAGGGCAGACTGATTAGTTTGTATTTACCTGTTTTAGCATTGGTATAGCTTTCTAACGAGGGGGTGGCACTTCCTAGCAAAATAGTAGCCTGGCAGAATTTAGCTCTCATAATAGCTACATCACGCCCATGATAGCAGGGACTTTCTTCGCTTTGTTTATAAGAGGTTTCATGTTCTTCATCGACGATGATAAGTTTTAAATCAACAAGAGGGAGAAACACTGCAGATCTAGCCCCTAGGACAATACGGATTTTGCCTTGTTGAATTTGGTGCCATAGCTCATAACGCTCACCATCGCTTAATCGATGGTGATAGATCCCTATTTTTTCCTGAAAACGGCTTCTAAATCGCTCTACCATTTGGGTAGTTAAGGCGATTTCTGGGACAAGCATGAGGGCACTATGTCCTTGTTTTCTTACTGTAGCAATAGCCTGAAGGTAAATTTCTGTTTTTCCACTTCCTGTGACTCCATGGATAAGGTAGGGTTGAAAAGTGGATAGTTCTAATG
>JBAWWQ010000111.1:0-5695 GCA_037146655.1 Chlamydiota bacterium
ACAAAAAACAATGACCACATTATCTATTAGCGATACTTCTTATACTTCGACTGTTTCTAGGGAAAACGCATTCCCTCCCCGTAAAACAATTAGATTTTCTAATCCTAATAAAAAAACAAAAATGCCTTTGCTAAAACGTACACTATTAAGAAACGCTTTCTCTCAATTATCTGAACTATCCAACTCTGATATAGAAAGACTGACTAAACAACAAAATCTAGAAACTAATGTGAAACACTGGTATGAAATATCACTTGTCGAGGATATATCAATAAAAGAAGATAAGAAGCTTAAAGATAAGAAGCTTACACTCACGCCTTTTGAGAGAGTTCAATTAGAATCTTCAGCTAAAATAGAGGCTGCAAAAAGAGCTAACAACCAAATCAAACGCTTTCGTCAACAACTACCTGAAAATATACAGCTTGCTCTAATTGGCGTTTTTAAGACCGTCTAATTAAGTCCTAAAATTTATCGTTTTTCTATAAACGAATAAAAACTCTTCAAAAACCCTGATCAATGTGTTAATAGCTAAGATTTCAAAACACACTTATTTATAAAGGGGTTTATGAAGTCTTATATCCTGACAATTTTAACAGCATCTACAATTATTTTAACTTCTTGTGAATCAAAAGCTGGAACAGGAGCCCTTGTAGGTGGGGGACTTGGTGTAGGAGCTGGTGCATTAATTGGTGGAGGTCAAGGAGCTTTAATCGGAGGAGCAGTAGGAGTTGTAGGCGGCGCTCTTATAGGTCATGCCCTGGATGAAGAAGATCAACAAAAAATACAAAATCAAAACCCTCAAACAGCTAGAAGAATTCACAGTGGAGAGCAACTCTCAGTAAATGATATCATCGCACTACATCAAGCAGGTATTAGTGATGAAAAAATTATCAACCTCATCGAAAAAACAGGAAGCTATTACAACTTATCAACATCTTCAATTCATAGATTAGAAAGAGCAGGAGTTTCTGACTCTGTGATTAATTATATGATAAAACACTAAAAAAAATCGATTTAAGACAAAAAAAACATGTAACCTATTTTTTTCTTTTGCAAGTGGTGAGCAAAATCGCTATCTTCAAAAGTAGATTTTTTTTACAACATGAATTTATATTATGCTAGCTTCTACAGTATCTTCTCATGAAACCACGAGATCTTTCCCTAAAGTACTAGAGCTTCACTGCTTAAATGGACTGAACCATGTGAAAAAAATACTTTTTTCTTATGTCCTCTTTCATGCACTGTTTATTATTTTTTTTGTTTTACAAATCACAACCTTAGCTATCTTATATTTTCTTGGTAAAGCTCCAGCTGTATTTGCTATAGGTATTTTTTCTTTGGTTTTAAGCGTTTTTACTTATCTGGTTTTAATTTTCTATTTTCAAGCAAAAAAACACGATCAATTTAAACTACTGAAAGAATGGTTTTTATCTGTATGCAAACAATCCATCGGTGAAGGCTTAAGTGTTACAGACTACCACCTTTGTTTAGCACAAGCACTTTATACATTTGCAGCAATGTTCCATACAAAAGACCTACCCTCCTACTTAACCTCTTTACCCATCCCTTCTTTTCAAAGACTTATGAAAAAATGTGGATACCTTTGGCATGCAAAAGACTTTCAATCTATACGAAAATTGCTTGTATTAGACTGTATTTACCAGCACCTTTCCTTACTTAAATATGAACCTACAAATCTTGAAGTACATGCCTCTTTAGCAAACAGTTATCTAACATTAGCCTCTGTTTATCAAATGATGTATCGTCAAGAACAATCGCATCAGACAACCACCCCACAACTTTCAGAAAAATCTTTAAAGAATTTTCAAAACGCTATCTATAAAGCCATTGAAGAATATTCAATCATCTACTCCTCTGCACCTCATGATCCTTGGGTACTTGCCCAACTAGCTTCTTGCTATCACGAACTAGGAATGTATGACCAAGAAATTGCACATTTCGAAAAGATTTTAGAAATCACAGAGCCTAATCTAGATATTATGCTCCGCTTAGCTTATCTCTACTTTCAAGAAAACCACACAGCTCAAGGCTTTAAACTTTACAAACTTATCAAAGATATGGACGAAAAAAAGGCAGATGATCTTTTTGACTACTATATCTCTAAAGCTCAAGAAAATTCCTTTTAATTATTCCTAAAAAAACTCGTTCTCGTATATTTAAAAAATAAAATGATTGAGATTAATACCCATTATCCTTTATGAAAAAAGTTTAAAATTAAAAAATTAACTTCCTTGGCTAACCGTAGAGTAGAAACTCTTTCAACCGTCTCTTTAAAGGATGTGCTTATGCAACGAGATCAATTAAAATTACATGGATTTATCAGAAAATGTTGTATTGTAGTTGCTATTGCAACTTCTATGCATGCACACTCTGCTAACGTATCAACATCATCAGATGAAGAGGCTTTCCTCATTCGAAGAATAGCTGAATTTTGGAAAGATGGAGATTATGCCATTGTCAAAGCACAAATACACGATTTTGTGAAACAACATCCTCAAAGCGGTTTAAAAGATTATCTTCATGGAATATTAGCTGATCTTCTTTTGCAAGAAGGTCATTACGATCAAGCCCTTGTAATTTATAAAACTATTTCTGACCCTTCTATTTACGACAAAACTCTGTTGAATCGTCTTCAATGCTACTATGAATTAAATCATTATGAGTCCTTATTTAAAGAAGGAGAAAAATATCTTTCATCTAATGATTTTGGTGATAGAAAAGAAGAATTTAATTTTATTATGGCAGAAAGTTATTTTCGACATGCCTTAACACTCAAAAACGAAGATCAGAAAAAGACATTTTTAGAAAAAGCTCAGCCTATTTATGAAAATCTTTCTCAAAGTGACTACAGCGATGTCTCATCTTTTGCTTTAGCAGATATTTATCGCACACTGAAACAAAATGCAAAAGGTGTCGATCTATACTTATCCTTAGCTGAAAAACACCCAGAAAAAAAAGAAGCTCTTCTATTTAATGCGGCCCTATTAGAAGCCGATATTAATAAACAAGTTTCAATCGAAATTTTTGATCGCGTTATAGCTTTAAATGGATCAAAATCCGGTGATGCCGCTTTTAATAGAATGTTGCTACAGTTCCAAACACAAAATTATGAAGATGTTATAAAACAACATCGGATCGTCTACCCTCATGTTCCTGAAGATCAAATGGCTACGTTTCATTTCATCATAGGTAAAAGCTTTTATCTTTTACAAAATTATGAAAATGCTATTACCCCTTTAGAAAAATATATTTTAGATCAAAAAACCTACTCAGCCCAATATAAAGATGCTCTTCTTCTTCAAATGACCTGTGCTAATCAAGTAGACAACGAATCTTTATTCGATAAAACTTTAACACGATTTAAAACTGCTTATCCAGATGATGCCGAGCTCTCTAAAGCAAATTTTATGCATGCTATGCTCCTAAAAAAACAAGGGGACTTTGTAAAAGTCGAGCATAAACTTAAACAACTTATCGATGATCCTGCTTCTTTTAATGATCAAGAAAGTCTTTTTTACGAATATGCTATTGCTACCCACCAAAATGCCCACTACATGGTAAGCTATGAAGCACTCCAACATTTTTTGACAGACTTTCCAGAAAGCACTTTGAAAGACTCTGCTTGGAGATATTTTTTATCTTGCTGCCTACATCTCTCTAAAGCTTATGAAACAGAAGTGACATCGTATTCAAAAGATCTATTCTTAACAGATTTACAAAAAGTTCTTAATCACAAAAATGGCCTTTCTCAAGATGAAGTTCGTGAATATCGCCTTCTCTATGCAAAACTTGCCTATGAATTAAATTACTATAATAATGCTTTGGACAGCTTAAAAGATTATATCCATGACTATCCACAGGATCAAAGTCTTGGAGAAGCTCACTTAATTACAGCTCTTAGCTTAAGCAAGCTTAATGCTGACCCTGAGTCTTTTTGTTCCCATTTAGAAACAGCACTAGAACTTAACCCTAATCTTTATCATACAAGCTCTATCTATTTACAACTTTATAATGCCTATATAACAAGAGCTCAAAGTAGTGATGAAGCCCATCCTCTTATAGATAAAGCAGCTTACTACCTTTACTCCGCATTGCAAGATAATTCTCAACCTATTAAGGTTGAAAACCAACTCTGGCTTGCAGGCTATTACTATCAACAAGCTAAAAATTATCTTGATGAGCATTGGACTCATTCACCAGGAGATAAACAAGATGTCTCTTTATGTATAGATCGAGCTCTTGATCTTTATAATCATGTCCTAAGCTCCGATAAAGCCGCTTTAAAGACAATTGATGGAAAACATCTTTATCTAGAATCTGAAGCATTAAAATTTGCAGAACTTGCTGGTCTAAGAAACCATCAAAATAAAAAAATCGCAATTTTAGAATCTTTAATAGAACAACAAAATGCCCATGGCAACTGGTCTTGGCAATTTCAAAGACAATCCATTTTTGAACTAGCTAGCACCTATGAGCGTATTAATGACTTAGAAACCGCACTTGAAACCTATGAATTTATCAATGAATTCCCCAAAGTTACAACACCTCTAACAACTGCTTGCTGCTTAAAAACTGCAAAAATCCGTTTTGAGCTATTGGACAAAAAAAATAAAAATGAAAAAAACCCAGAAGTCATCCAAGTATTAAATCAGCTCAAAGATTTACAAATTCGTAAAAATGCCCTCTCTGAGCCTTATCATCTTGAAGCAGGTCTTGAATATGCTAAAATAAGAATGGCTCTAACACCAGATGCAACTAAAGATTCTCGGTATCTGTTTTTTCTTGTTAGACTTAAAGAAGACTTCACCACAAACGATGATCTTATGAGTAATACATATTTTGCCGCTTTGAAAGAAGACAAAGAGCAAGAGCTTTGTTACGAAGCCTATATGAAATTTGTAGATGCTGAAATTTTAAGAATACAAGCAAAACAACTCTATCAAGAGCATAAAAAAGAAGAAGCTGCTGAGTATAAACAAAAAGCAATCGCTCTCCTTACTGAAATTGAAAACAATAAAGCACCTTCTGAATATTTGCATGCCGAAGTCGCTAAAAGCATGAAATTATTAAGATAACAAAAAAGTTGCGTTCATGGAAAAAAAACAAAGAAAGAAAACAACAGTAGCTACTTCTACAGCTTTCTTTCTTTGTTTTTATGCATTTCCTTCTATATATGCACTATCTGTACAAGAACTTCTTCTCCACTCTCCCTCAACATATGTGGATTTATTAGAAGAAAAAACACCATTATCTTCAAATTCACTGTCCGCTTACTTAGAACCTTTACCTTCCTCTTTAAAAAGCCTCTCGCTTGATGATGACTTTATTTATCTCCCCTTAAGATTATTTGAAAATATCCAACACCCCTCTACTACATTCTTACAATCTCATTTGACAATCGCCATTGCTGAAAAAGCATCGCCTATAATTTTACAACCTAAACAATCTTTGTTTTTAACAACTAACTCTTACTCTTTTTTAAAAACAATACCGTCAAAGGCGTCTACCCTACTCAGTCAAGACAAAGGACACACCTACTTCATTGCCTGTGAACAACCCATTATAAATCCAAACTTCCCTATTTCCCAATCTCCTCCTTTATCCATATCTGATTTTTTAAATTGTTCCACATCCACTAATCGATATAACTTCCAATTTTCACCCAATCCTCTAC
>JBAWWQ010000112.1:0-5502 GCA_037146655.1 Chlamydiota bacterium
ATGGAGTTAACTGGAACTTCTATTTAAAAATGGACTAAAGATTGGGGCAAGGTCATAGAGGGTGCAGCACAGGGTCATGAAATCTAACAGTCAGGTTATCAACCATTTCCAAATTGGAAGAATATGGATTTCTATAGTGTGATTATCTGCTTGTATTTCTTCATATCCTTCTTCATCCATTGTTAAAATCAAGCCTTTTTTCAGTTGATAATGCTGCAAGGCTTCAACAAGTCCTTTATATTCTCTTTGTTTGACTTCAGGATCTTGGAGCGTTTTTGTTACTTGTATAGCTTCTACAATACTCAAGTCTTTTTTTATAAGAAAATCACATTCATATTTTTGTTTATGAAAATAGATTGTTGCTTGACGTCGTTTTAATTCATTATGAACAACTGTTTCTAGGATTCTTCCTATGTCTTCAGAGAAGCGGAAAGAAATGGCATTAGCTAATCCTGTGTCAGCTATATATATTTTCTTGTCACTGCCTATTTGATTTTTTAAAGAATAATCAAATTTATATAATTCATTAAAAAGAAAAATCTCATAAAAATAAGAACAGTAATCCATAATTGTTTGAGGATGCATACCCAAAGCAGCTGCACAACCTCTATAGCTAAAATATTTAGCGCTATTTGTAGCTAAATATACCCCTAATTCTTTTATTTTTGTTGTGTTGACTTCATGTCGTGAAGCGATATCTTTATAAATAAAATCATCAAAATAACTAATTAATAATTCTTTTTGTAATACAGGTCTTAAAATAACAGCAGGGAATGCCCCCATTTCAATATATTGTATAAAATGTTTCTTGATTATAGCTTCTTTTTTGGAAGACATAGGTAGGTTGACATCTTCAATCACGTTGAAATTCAAATACTCATGAAAAGATAAGGGATAGATTTTTATTGTAATATTTCGTCCTGTTAAGAGTGTGGAGAATTCTTTTTTGATAAATGATGAATTAGAGCCACTAATCCAAATTTGAGGGATCTCTTTTCTGTCGTGGCTTTTTCTAATGAAAGAGACCCAATCTTTACAGTTTTGAATTTCATCAACGAAGAGGTTTTTTAAAGATGCAATTGTTTGATATACAGTAATAATTTCGTTCAGGGTATATTTTTTTAAAATTTCATCTTCAAAGTTAACATAGAGAATATGTTTGTCTGAGGTTAATAATTTTTCAATTATTTGATAAAGCAAAGTACTTTTTCCAACTCTTCTTGCTCCTTCTAATATTTTAATTTCGGGTATCTGAAGGTAATCATCCAGAAAATAACACCGAGGATATCCTGATAATTCTTTTGGGAATGTTGTTTCGATCCAAGGATTCCAGTCATAAAGAGCTTTAAGGATTTCATTACGCATAGACACCTCATTGGTTGTTTTCTGATATAATGCAGTATACCATTATTTACATTTTTTGATATAGTGCATTATGTCAATAATGCAAATATTTCATTATAAGTGCTTTATAGACACACTTTAGAGTGGTAGAAGCAATTACTTTGGATTAGGAGCTATTTGGTTATAAGCTTTTTGTTGCTTGTAGAGCCTTTATATACTTACATTCTGGGTAGAACTTAGCTTTTTATGTAAAGATTACCAACTGACTAGAGGTGGCATAGAGCAAAGGATAGCTTCTGGGTTGCCACCTGATAGGAAGCCAAACTTTGTTCCTCGATCATAGAGGAGATTGAACTCTACATAATGAGAGCGGAGTTTGATTTGTGTGTTTTTCTCTTCTTGTGAAAAAGGAAGATGGATACGGCTATTATAAATGGGCATCACAGCTTTTATAAAACTTTCTCCAACGCTTTTCCATAGAGCGATATCTTTTTCAAAGTCATCAGTTTTAAAATGATCAAAAAAAATACCACCTACTCCACGCTCTTTATTGCGATGAGGAATATAAAAATACTCTTTAGCTTGTTTGGAAAATAGATCATAGAGGCTATCTCCAAATGGGTCTAGAGCTTCTTTGGCTGTATGATGGAAATGGTAGGTATCTTCTTCATAGGGAAAGCCCATAGGAGTTAGATCATAGCCTCCTCCAAGCCAGTAGCTGCCAGCTGTTTCTATATAACGGATATTCATATGAGCTGTTGGTGCATGAGGATTTTGCATATGGGTAATTAGGCTTACACCTGTTGCAAAAAATGGACCTAAACTCTCTTGGGTGGGGAAATGTTGACCAGATACTGCAGAAAAGTTCACTGCGGCTTTTTCAAACACATCGCCTCGTAAAACGCGCATTTCACCGCCGCCTTGCCCACTTTTATAGTCCCACGCTGTTTTTTCAAAACGACTTGAGGGTTCTAAAGTCTCAAAATTTAAACATATCGTGTCTTGAAGTGTTTTTAAGAAGGCAATTAAAGAGTTTTTCATGTATGAACCGCAGGTAAAAAATCTAAAAGTTAGCACCATAAGATGCATAGTAAAAGGAGGGGAAATTCATGTCAAAAAAAGAATGGATTATTTTAGGTGGGGGGATCTCTGGCCTTTCTTTGCTTTGGTATCTGCGTAAATATGCTCCTTTAAGTAGAGTGTCTCTTTTAGAAAAGTCTGATCGTGTTGGGGGGGTGATTCACTCGACTTGTATGGATGGATTAGTATTTGATGAGGGGCCTAAAACCTTTCGCACAGCACAAGGACAAGATCTTTTAGAATTGATTGGGGATATGGGATTACAAGAGAAGGTTGTTTTTTCAAGTAAAGAGGTTGCTAAGCGCTATATTTACTATCAAGATAGGCTTTGCAAGGTCCCAACTAGCCTTTTAGAGCTTGTTACTACATCTTTTGGAAGAAAGATGCTCCCTGGACTTTATAAGGATTTAAAAGAGGTTACGCAAGGACAAGCAGAAGAAACCCTAGGGTCTTTTATGCGAAGACGTTTTGGATCCTATATTACTGATGTTTTGATGGAGCCTTTTGTTTTAGGGACATCCGGTGGTGATATTGACATACTTTCTATGGACGGTTTTGCTAAGTTAAAAATGTGGGAAAAGCAACATGGCTCTGTCATTAAAGGGTTTTTAAAAAGAGATAAACCTCTAGGAAAAGGTTCTACTTTATTTAATGTAGAAAACGGAGCTTTCACTTTAGTTAAGGCTTTGTATAAGAGGTGCTCCGAAAATATTTTGAAAAATCAAGAGGTTCAAGAAATTCGCCAAGTTAAAGACAAAGTTGTTATTGTCACACAAGATAGGGAATTTGTAGCTGATAGAGTGTTTTCAGCACTGCCTTTAGAGGCTTTGAAAAAGATTAAATTGCCTGTAGGTCTTATACAAGATCCTTTTATCCAAGAGGGAAGGTCGGCAAGTTTTGTGAGTGTGATGTGTGCTTATTCTGAGCAGGTATTGCCTGCACGGGGTTTTGGATTTTTAGTTCCCTCTTCTGAAAAAAAATCTATTTTAGGTGCTGTGTTTGATTCTGAGATTTTCCCTGTAAGAGGAGTTTATAAAACACGTCTTACAGTGATGATGGGAGGGGTTAAAAATCCAGCTATTATACAAGCAGAAAAAGATGAGCTTATAGATAAAGCTTTAGAGGGGCTCCGTACATGTCTAGGTATTCAAAAAAATCCCGATAAGATACATCTTGTGAGATATGTAGATGCTATTTCTCAAATAACTGTAGGGCATTTCTCAAGACTTGATGCGTTTAAAGAAAAAATTAAAGAAGCAGACCTGGCTTTAACTCTTATTGGCAATAGTATCATACAGGCTTCTGTGAATCATTGTATTGCTTTATCTAAAAAAGAAGCCTTGGAGATTGCTAAAAATGATTAAGTGGATATTGGGACTATGTTTATTTATTAATACACTTCAGGCAAAGCTTGCAAGGTCAATTATTTTGGATTCTCCTTCGTATATAGGAGGGGCTGGACTATTTCATAATTTTAATATTGTACTTGGCGTTTTAGATTTATATGACATGCAGGATCATTTAGCGTTAACAATTGATTTAGGATCAAATGGGCTCTATTATGAAGAGGCCTATGGGAGTAATTGGTGGAGTTATTATTTTAAGACCCTTTATTATCCTTTTAAAGAGGCACATTTAAATAAGAAACCTTTAAGTAAGACATTTTCCGATTCAGAAAAGGGGTATATAGGTAATAAAGCGCATTTTTTTATGGATCGTGTAAGAGCCCATGGACTTATTGAAAAGTATATACATGTAAAATCAGAGATTTTAGATGAGGTAGAGAAGTTTTATGAAACTTTTTTAAAAGGGTATGAGATTTTAGGAGTACATTACCGTAGTACAGATAAATGGTTAGAAGCAACGCCTGTATCTTATCAAGAAGTGATAGAGGTCATAGATAATGTTATAAAAAGCCACCCAGAAAAAACTTATAGGCTATTTGTAGCAACAGATGAAGTGACATTTTTGGAGGTGATGAAAAACAGGTATGATATTTATTATACAAACGCGCAGCGTATGGATAAGTATCCTATTCATTATGTCTCAGAACAAGGGTATTTAAAAGGAAAAGAAGCACTTATTGATTGTTTGCTGCTTGCTAAAAGCGATGTATTAGTTCGAACAAATTCTAATCTTAGTGCGGTAGCAGCTTATTTTAATCCTTCAATGGCTGTTATTAATCTCAATACAGTGAATAATCAGTTATATGAGCAGCTCCGAGTTCAAGGATGTTTAAATGAGTTAAATATTAAGCCCAAGTGAAATTTTTAAAAGTTTCTTGTAATTGTAAGGAAGATATAGGCGCTTTTTTTAACATACCATTGATTGTGTTATTGCCGGTTTGGATAGTAATAGATTCCTGATTAAGGCTATCTAAATCATTATCAATTTCAACAGAAGTTAAAGAAGTTGTTATTGGTAAAAAGCCAATTTTCTTGGTGCAATTTAGTTGATGTGAATTTAATTTAATAGTTTGAATAGAGTTGTTGCTTAAGATCTTTCCTTCTAAAGTGTGGGTTATATTGAAATTGATTCCATTTAATTCAGTTAAGCCCTCTTTAGGAACTTGGATGTTTTCCATTTTATATTGCCTATCAAAACTTAATTTAAAAGAAACTCCATCTGGCCCTATTTCAAAACTTTGGATAGTTTTAGGAAGTAGTTTGTCTTTAAACACATTAATTAAAATCTTATTTTTTAAGTTCTTATTAAGAAATAAGGAGAATTGATCTCGATTTTTTTCTATCTGAGTAGCGATTTCTTCTGCTGTTTTAGTTGGTGCTTTATTAGCTGGCTTGGGTTTATCAATATAATTTAATGCATCAATAAATAGATCGTGATCTTCCTTAGTTAAAGTTTCTTTTTTATTGATTAGACGCTCTTTTAATGATTTACATCCAGTAGAAATCCAATTAGAAATGTATGTAAAAAAATCAGAAACGGCCTGCATGACCCTTTTAGTAAGTGGAGGTTGTTGTGTCAGGTTGTTTTTATTAAATGGAAGAGGGCTGGACGTTTTTAATTGAATGGAAATCGCCATAAAATACCATATTAATGTTTATATTAATTAAACTA
>JBAWWQ010000113.1:0-5395 GCA_037146655.1 Chlamydiota bacterium
ATGCTTGTTATCTTGAAATTCAGGTATTAATCTGCTAAGTCTCATTCCATCAATGCGGACTTTTACAAATGCATCCGCAAAAGCTTTTTGAGATCCCCCTACAAAATGAAAAGCTTCTGGATCCTGTAAAAGCGCTATACCCACTAGCTCTCTATCATTTCTAAGTCTCCCGCTTGCATACTGCAGAGTCAATCCATTTTGAGAAACAGCAGCTTCTACTATATGCTTGTTATCTTGAAATTCAGGTATTAATCTGCTAAGTCTCATTCCATCAATGTCAACTTTTACAAATGCATCCGCAAAAGCTTTTTGAGATTCCCCTACAAAACGAAAAGCTTCTGGATCCTGTAAAAGCGCTATACCCACCAGCCGCCTATTATTTCTAAGCCTCTCACTTGCAAACTGCAAAGCCAATCCATTTTGAGAAACAGCTGCTTCAACACTTCTTTCATCATCTTGAAAAAATTCGCTTGCAAACTGCAGGGCTAATCCATTTTGAGAAACAGCAAACTTAACAGTCCTCCTATCATTGCGTAAACCTACTAGCGATCCCTCACAAGCGTACTGCAAAGCCAATCCATTTTGAGAAACAGCAGCTTGTACTAAATGCTCGTTATTTTGAAATTCTGGTATTAATTCTCTAAGTCTCATTCCATCAACGTCAACTTCTGAAAACACCTTCGCAAAATCTTTTTGAGATTCCCCTATAAAGCGAAAAGCTTTTGCATTTTGAAAAAGTGCTATACCAACAAGCTTTCTATCATTTCTAAGTCTCTCGCTTGCAAACTGCAATGTCAATCCATTTTGAGAAACAGTATTTTCAACAATATAAAAATCGTTTCTTAATTCTTCACTAACATGCTCCAAGAACATGCTATTTGTATTGATAATCAGATAAGCTATATTGCGATTATTTTTGTCTTGAGGTCTTCCTTGAAAATACCTGAGAGGATTTTTCATAGCCTGCTTTAACTGATCTAGATAAGTAGAGACTTCTCCTCCAATCTCATATATCTGATCATATAGATTTGGTTTTTGCACTAATGCTAGAACAATCAGATCTCTATCTCCAAAAAATGGCGTCTCTTGACCTGCTATATATCTTATCACATTACTTGGATGCTGCATGACATCTAAATACACCTGTGCAAAGGCTTTTTGCTGTTCTCCTACTAATTGTAATGCATCAGAATGTTGATCTAAAAACATACCCGAATTATTAAATATAGCCTCTTTTACAATCTCTCTGTCGTTTCTTAACGTGTCATCTAAAAGTTGCATAACTACAGGATTTTTTCTTACAGCCTCTAAAATAAATGCTCTATTTTCTACAAGTTCATCATTGCCATAGCATATCGCTAATTCATTGACTCCAATTAATGCTAACACTTGCTCTTTGTTATTTTTAAAAGCATCACCAGCAAATTCTAAGGCATGTTCAGTGTTTTTAATAGCTGCAAACACAACTTCGTTATCATTTTGTAAACGAGCATTAGCAAATTGCAGAGCCTTACCATTTTGCTTAACAGCCGCTAAAACCACTTCTTTATTATCTTGAAAAATGGGATCCAATTTTTCTAATTGCAGCCCATTTTCTGTAACCAATTGAATACAGCCCTCTTTAGTAGAACTCAGTATATGTTTAGCACGAACAGCTGCAGCTAATTTTTCAAATGTAGCTCTTTGAGTAATGCGTAGAGCTTGTGCATCTGGTAGCTCTTGAGTGTCTGCTTTTCGCTTACGGCTAAGTTCTTGAATCGTAAACTTCACTTTTTCAGCTACAGATACACATATCAAATCACGTATCGCACGTTGCTCATCTATACTTACCTTACCAGATACTTTTCCAGCAGCGTCTACTACAACTACAGGAAGGGGATACGTCTCTGAAGAGCCTTTTAAAATATCAATAAGCTCATCCACGCCCTCTTTTAAATCTGAAGCCTTTAATCCTATTTCAATAACTTTTCTAAAAACAAAAGGTTTTAAAGTAAATTGTTCTGGGTTTTGAAAAAAAGATTGAGTCATAGCTGAAAAAGCTTCTTTTAATCTTATAGAGCTTAAAGAATCATTTGAAGCAAGCTTCACAAGTGCATTAATCCTTTCATTACATACGTCTATAAAACAGCACGCTTGACGTTGAATAAAATGATTATTTGATAAAGTCATTTACGCCTCGTTAAATCTTGATTTAATTTGCAATTGTACACTAATTATAAATTAAAAACAAAAAAAAGTATTATTTGTTAAATTAATGTAATAAATAAAAATTTATAATTAATTTAAATATTTAATAGTGCTTTTATAAAACAGTAGAATGCTCCAAAGCAGAGACGTACATATTGAAGATTTATTGTTTTAGAATAGGTTGGCAATACGACCTTTAAAATCTGATGAGTTAGAAGCTAAATAGGCTCTTTATATGGATGAAATAGAGCCTTCTTCTGCAATCAAGTCCTCAGCAAAATTAGAACAAAAATCTTTATAATAATCCGAGCATTCTGCCTTATCAAAAAGCCGTTTAATTGCCTGTAAGGCTTCGGCTGAAAACTCAAAAGAAAATAAACATTCTATAGAATTCTCTATGTCTTTTTGACGTCCAGCTGCATAAAATTCAACGATATTTTTTAATAAATCCTCATGATAAATCCAAAAATACTCTTCTTTTATAAATGCTTCAGATCTCTCTTTAAGCTTTTGTAGGCACTGTTTAAGGAGTCTTTCTTTTTGTTCTTTATTAGGTAGTTGTAAGCAAAAATCATAAGCTTCATAACAACTTTCGCATTTTAAAAACATCCCGACAATCGAATCAATAAACTCATAGGACTTTTCCTTTAAAAGTAAAGGAAGCAAGAAACCTTTTATCTCTAATCCATAACCGGCTTTATAAAGATCCACTACTATCTTTAAAAGAGCCGTAGAATTATCTTCCGTAGATGGTTGAATCAAAAGAGCCTTAAACTCCGCTGCTTTTTGTTTTACAGGACTTTCTAAATCTTTTAAAAAATGGTTCACAACAACTTGTATGATAGATTTTTCATGTTGGTTAGCACCTCGAAGGAACTCAGAACTTACATACTGTGATAAACATGTAGTAAAAATTCTATTGCAATTAAAACAATGTGTACTCACAAGTACTTTAATGTCTGCTATAAAATCACGAACTTCTTGTCTTAAATCCTCTTCGTTGCCCGATATCACTTTAAAGATCAAATCATCTTCATTATCAATTAATCCCACATCAAAATCTTCAACTCGCTGAGTATACCCTTGTAAAAGATGCACTGAAAGCTGGGGTGTAGATACAAATTTAGATTTAAACTCTTTATTCCAACCAGGTACTGCCGGAACTAAACACCTTTCTCTTTCACTTTTTAAAAAAACATTTTGATGCTGAATTTGATTGCCAAGGATTGTTTTAATAATCATAACGGTAAGTAGCTTTTCTCTTGTAAACAATGTAGATTTATTCATATGCACAAGTCTTGTATCTTTACACATATACGACAAAGTTGTTTCGAGTAAATTTTTACAATAAGGAAAATACTCTGTAAAAATATAATACAACTTTTGATCAAGCTCTTGTTTTTTTAAATGACCTGGTTCACGCAAAAACACTCTAAGCTCATGAAGCTCTGGTTTTTCTTGCTCCTCTTCTAAAAGACCCTGAGAAACAGTTGTTAATAGCTCAATAGTCTTATCGATGCGATTTTGGACAACTGACTTAACAACTGTTACCATCTGTTCTATATTCGACCTTATCTCTTTTGCACTTCTTTTTGGGTTAGCTTGCATCTCTTGCACAATCTGCAAAATTCCTATTTTAACACTCTGATCAAGTATAAAACTGGGCTTATGACAAAGCTCTTTTATCCGGTTAACTAATGTAAGTTGCCTCTCTGGAGTAGCTCTAAATTTTGTATAGACATCTTGTGTGCTAATAATAGATTCTGTTAAATTAGTCAGTTTTATTGCTTCATCATGAAAATGATGACTTTGCTCAAATGATCGATATTGAAGAGATCTATCAAGTTGTAATGAACCCCAATATCCAAACCAATTGTCCCTATTATGTTCACGACATACCCCCAGATACTGAGTAACACTTGTTTCTAAAGCGCTCTTCTCTTTGTTTGTATGTGCAAGCAACATCCCTACCTCAGTAGTGGTGACCTTTAATCTTGAAATTGACATTTCTTATCCCTTAAAATAGAATTAATAAAATCAAAAAGCTGTTTTTTATTTAAAAACACGATATTTTAAACGTAATTAACAAAAAAAATCAACTGCTTTAATTCTTTTTATAGTTGCAGGCATCAAACAAGTTTGCTAGCCTAGCGCCTTATAAATCACTTCTTTATTACCCAGGTTTTTTCCTTATGCGTTTAGTCCTTATCAAAACTCTTTCTGGTCTAAAACATCGTAGTATTCAAATCCTCTTGTTAGTAATTTTCTATTTTTTTATTGGAAATAGCCTACCTCTTGTTATCCATCAAGGACTCTATACTATCAGCTTATTCGTTAAAGATATTCTTATGTGGTTGCTGCCGATAACTGTTGGTTTCTTTATTGCACATACGCTGTCTTCTTTCGAAAAAAAAGCACCCTTATTCATCCTTACCCTTATTATATTTGAAGGTTTATCCAATTTGTGTAGTGTTTGGTATGCTTTTGGATGTGCTCATGCTGTTTATAATAACGAGCTTCCCCTTCAATCTCTCTCTAGCGAATTAGAACTCCAAGAACTTTGGCGACTTCCCCTTATGCGACCTGCATGGTGGTCTGCTAGTAAAGGAACCCTGTTAGGATTAGGTATAGGCTGCCTTGCAGCTTTAAGTAAAAATACTTTTCTAAAGACATGGATTCTACGCGGAAGTACAACTGTTCAATGGATCCTTACCAAAGTTATTGCAAGAGTCATTCCATTATTTGTTTTAGGATTTTTTGTGAAAATCCACCACACCAACCTTTTATATCAGCTATTGAAAATCTCTCCACAAATAGCCTTTTATCTAACTATTTTTTTAAGCCTTTATCTGTGTTTTCTTTTTTTTATAAGTAGCTTTTCCTTATCTATGGCTTTAAAACACCTACGCAATCTCTTGCCAGCTGGCGCTATCGCCTTTTTGTCTGGATGCAGCATCTCTACTATGCCATGGACAATAGAAGGGACTGCAAAAAACTTAGATAATCCACAACTTGCTCAAGCTATCATCCCCGCAACAACAAATATTCAACAAATAGGTGATTGTATTGTCCAAACCTTCCTATGTTTTCTTGTTTATAACTGCTTTTACAACCATCCACCTACACTCTCTACTTGGATATCTTTTAGCTTGGTTTTTACTTTAGCACGCTTTGCAACAGCTGGCATATTAGGTGGTGCTATCTTTAT
>JBAWWQ010000114.1:0-5390 GCA_037146655.1 Chlamydiota bacterium
GCCAGATGATATAGATGATAAGAGGAATAGTTGTTCCTAAAATAATGGTTAATCTTACTTTTTTAAGATCTCGTTTGAGGTAGGTCATCAAAGTAGGGATTAAACTCTGATAGCCAAAAGCAGTAAAAATAATGGGTAGCGCATGCCAGCTTTTTGTCCAATCACTTTGGATAAGAAAAGAACTTTTTAAATGAGGAAGTCCAAAAATAATAAACATTAGATAAGAGATTGCGATGCCTGTGATTAATACCAAATTAAGCCGGTCGACCCATAGCGTTCCTAGATATACAACAGGGGAAAAAATGACGACATAAAGTAAAATGTTGATGGAGTAGGGTAGATGAGTATTTGTTAGTTGACTAAGGATATTTCCTCCACCAGCAATATGGGCGACCATAAGGCAAGAAAAAAGAAAAAGATAAAGGATCCAACAAGCAATTTTCCCTTCTTTTCCAAGGAGTTTATGTGCCATTGTAATCAGATTAGAGTCTTTTGGCATCCATGCACACGCTTCTAATACTAAAAGACCTGTTGCTACCATAAAAAGCCATGTTAGTACATACACTCCAATAGAAGGAAAAAAACCAGCCTCTGCAGAGGCTAGTGGAAGAGCGAGCATTCCCACTCCTAAAGTGATCCCAGTTACTAGGAGTGTTCCTCCTAAAAAATGACCAAACCTGTGAAAAAGATGCATAGCATAATCACATATAAAAATAATTAAATTTGTTTTTTCTTATAATTAATAAATCTTTTGGAGTGCAAGATTAAATAATTTAAGGGATGGACAGGAGTTTTTGAACTTTGTATAAAATAGTGTCTGGCGATATTTGCAACATGCAAAAAGGTTCCCTACATTTTTTATTGAGACACGGGGTGCACGATTGGTTTTCTTGCATAACAATCACATTAGATAAGCCTAAAGGGCCGCAAAGATGAGGATCTGTTGGACAAAATAAAGCGATTGTCTTTGTTTTAGTTGCAAAGGCAAGGTGCATAGGGCCTGTATCATTTGTAATAAAAATATCTAAACAAGAAAAAAATGCAGCTAATTCTTTAACAGAAAAAAGGCCAGATACTGTTTTAGCTTGAGGGATGTTTTGTGCAATATGGTGTGCTAGCTGCTTTTCTTCAGTTCCACCTGTGACAAGGATTTGAGCTCCAAGGTTATGATGTAGTTTTTGTCCCAGTTCTATAAAAGCTGATGGAGCCCACTGTTTAAAACGATCTTTAGATCCAGGATTTAAAGCAATAATGGGGGTGTTAGCAGTTATGTTAAGAGAGTTAAAAATAGATTGAGCATAATCTTTTTCTTGTTGAGTGATATAGACTTCTAAAGACAAATCCTCTGTTGAGGCTCCAATAGTTTTGGTGATTTCTAAACGTCTAAGTATTTCATGTTGATAGCGTTTTGGAAGTTTTTTAGTCAGGAGAGAGTCGAGTCCTTTATTAATTCCTTCAGTGCCGATGATATTAGAGGGTTTAGCAAAATAACATAAGGGGAGAGTTGGCCTTTGAGAAAGATGAAATACAAGTGTTGTATCAAAACGATAGTTTCTTAATTTTTTTAGCAGTGAGGGAATCTGTTTTAAACAGTTATGTTCGATAGTAAGTAAATGGTCGATATATGGATTATTAGAAAGCACCGATTTGCCAAGACTACTTGTTAATACAACGAGTAAAGCTTTTGGATAAGTAGTTTTGATCGCTCGAATAGATGGGGTTGCCCATAAAGTATCACCAAGGCCTGTTGTGCTGACAACAAGAATACGTGGGGCATCATCTTCTATTTTTGAAAAAAATTTCATGCGAAAAATTTTCGATAAGTAGATGAGAAAAAAAATTAGACCATTTTTAAATTGTGTCATTTAGCATATTCAATAGCGGTAGTGGTTCTGCAAGGATAGTAAAAAAAGATTCAAACTGCAAGGAGACTTTTTCTTTGCGTAGAGTTTTTTTTCGTGTAAAGTGAAGTAGAATTAAGGAGAAAGCACATGCTTCAGAAAGAGTCTTTTAAAGTGGTTGGGTTAGATTGTCAGGAGGAGGTTGGCCTTCTTCAGAAAGTTTTATTAGAGAAATCTGGTATTTTCAATCTGCATTTTGAAGTATTGAAAGCTAAAATGACAGTTGAATATGAAAATGAAACAATTTCAGCAGAGCAGATTATAAAGAGTGTAGAAGTTGAAACAGGGATGCATGTAACACTATGGAAAGAAAGGCATCTTATAGAACCTAAAGGAATGATTAAGAAACATGGGCGTCTTTTAATGACGATTCTTAGTGGAATAAGTATAGGTGTAGGTGGTGCTTTAGAATATAGTGGCCGGTTAGATCTAGCTAGGTGTCTGTACCTTGTTTCTATTATGACAGCGGGTAGTTTTATTGCAGTAAAAGCTTTTTTTTCTTTAAGAAAACTAAGAGCTGATATGCATGTTTTGATGGTGATTGCGGTTATAGGGGCTCTTATTATTGATCAGTGGATGGAAGCTGCAGCTGTCACATTTTTATTTTCTCTTTCGGTATTTTTAGAACATATGACTTTAAATAAAGCGAGAAAAGAGATTACTGCACTTATGAAACTATCTCCTAGCTATGCTAATGTTTTAGAACAAGGTTCTTATGAGAAAAAAGATGTATATAAGGTGAAAGTTGGTGATTTAATTTTAGTGAAGCCTGGAGAAAATGTTCCTGTAGATGCGGTAATTATTCAAGGGGGATCTTTTTTTGATCAATCGCCTATTACGGGAGAGTCTTTGCCGGTGTTTAAAACTGTGGGGGACACAGTATTTGCAGGAACATTTAATCAAGAATCTTCTATTGAGTGTAGAGTTACTGCTAAAAGTCAAGATACAGTTCTTGCTAAAATGATGAGACTTATTGAAGAGTCGCAGGGCAAGAGATCTAGTTCAGAGAAATGGATAGAAATTTTTGCCTCTATTTATACACCATGTGTGATTGCGCTGGCTATGGTTGTAGGACTCATTGTCCCTATTTTTTTAGGTCACTGGTTCATGTGGATTTATCGTGGTCTTGTTGTTTTAGTTATAGCATGTCCTTGCGCTCTTATAATTTCAACACCTGTTACAATTATTGCAGGCTTAACAGCTGCGGCAAAATTTGGAATACTTATTAAGGGGGGTATTTTTTTAGAGCTGCCTAGAAAGCTTCAGGCTATAGCTTTTGATAAAACAGGGACACTTACTTTTGGAAGGCCATCTATACAAAAGATTATTTCTTTAGCTAACTATGATGAAAAGGGGTTGCTTAACATTGCAGCAGCTTTAGAGTCGGCCAGTACTCATCCATTAGCAATAGCTATTTTGGATAGAGCCAAAAAAGAAGGAGTTTTAATTCAACATGCTCAGGATGTAAAAATATTACCAGGTAAGGGAGTAGAGGGGTTGATCAAAGGGGAGAAATTTTGGGTAGGCAGTCATAGACTTATGCATGAAAAAAAGCTTGAGACACCCAATATGCATGCAATTGCATTGCAGCTTGAAGATGCCGGGCATTCTGTAGTTGCTGTGGGGGATGAAAAGCAGATTTATGGCTTATTAAGCATAGCTGACACTCCAAGGATTCATTTGCAAGATGTGATGGAACAACTTAAAAAAGCGGGAATTAAAAAAACAATTATGCTCACAGGAGATAACACAGCATGCGCTGCAGCTATTGCTCAAGTAAGTGGTGTAGATGAGTTTTTTTCTGAGATGCTTCCTCAAAATAAGGTAGAGGCTATTGAAGAGCTAAAGGCAAAATACCATTATGTAGCCATGGTTGGAGATGGGGTTAATGACGCATCTGCTATGGTTGTTGCATCAGTTGGGATTGCTATGGGGACAGTAGGAACAGATACAGCTATTGAAACAGCTGATATTACTCTTATGACAGATGATTTAACAAAACTTCCTTGGCTTATTCGCCATTCTAAAAAAGTGATGCAGTTGATTTGGCAAAATGTTATTTTTGCTCTTTTAGTAAAGGCTGTCTTTTTATTTTTTGCAATTTTAGGAGAAGCAAGCTTATGGATGGCCATAGCTTCAGATACGGGAGCTTCGTTTATTGTGATTTTTAATGGACTTAGACTTTTAAAAAGATGATTTAGGCCGTAAAAAGGGATTTGCGAGCTTTGATTAAGCTTGCTTTGATTCCTTTTGCTGAGAAAGCTTTAGTACCAGTTGGTAGTGTTAGGTAGTCTTTTAGTTTTTTGTGATCTTGAGTTGGCTGGTTAGCCCAAAATTTTATCAGGCCGATCATACCAACTACTTCACTATCAATATCACCAGATGTATCCACTCCTCCAAAATCAATTAATTTTACTTCACCATCGGCAGTTACTAAAAGATTTCCCTCGTGAAGGTCACTATGAGTATATCCTAAATCGTGTAGATAAATTAAAGCATCGGTCATTTGAATAAGGATATCAATCACTTTAATTGCAGGAAAATCTTCTACAATAAGTGGAGTGCCATCTATATATTCCATATATAAATGCCTGTTATCAGCATGGATGACTTTTACAATATTTGGATGATCTAAAGACAACAGAGTTTGATATTCTTCATCAAATAGAGATTGCTTGTGTTGTTTTAACATTTTTACCGCACAAGGCTCACCTTGTAGTGCACTTTTATAAACTTCTCCAAAGTAACCATCCCCTAATTTTTCCCCTTTGCTTTTTTCAAAAAAATCGATGTTCTTTTTTCCGGATAAAACTTCTAGCCCTATAGAGCGTGTTTTGCAAGGCAGTAAATCTTCATATTGCAAATAAGGGTACTGTAAAAACTCGCATAAATGATTTATGGCATTTTGTTTAGGTAAACAATCTTCGCGCAAACAAAATAGCTCTGTTTTTGTTTCTAATACATTCTCTTTGTTTGGCTCATCAATATTTAAAGCTAATAAAGAGCGGCTATAATTTTTTGTAGTTAATAAAATAGGATCTAATAAAGCTTCAAGTGTCTGTTGACGACCATATTCTTTATGATGTTGATAGGCTTTTTTTAAAGCAGGATTTTCATGAATATCACAAGTTAAGTTCCATGCTGGGGTTAATGAAGAGTGTTCTTCTAGGGTTTTTTTGAAAAGATTATAAGCATGATGAATGTTTCTACGTAGGCTTTTAGCTTCTTTTAAAGATAAAGGATTTGTATCGGAAAACATCATGATAGGAGAAATTCCTAAAAATGAAGTTGGGGATGTAATGGTTGATTCAGTGGTTGTAAATCCTGTTGAATCTTGTAATAAATCTGAAATAGTTGTCATAATAATCTTTTATTTGTTAATTTAATTTTTAATTATAGCATAAAAATTATTTTTCAACAATTGTTATTTAAAAAATATTAGCGTTTAGTTGAAATGTCACATTTCCGTTAAGTTAAAATGTCACTCTT
>JBAWWQ010000115.1:0-5346 GCA_037146655.1 Chlamydiota bacterium
GACTTAGTCTAAGAGCAGAGAATTCAAAAAAAGATTTAAATGATCTTTTTGATCTTAGTATAGCTCTTTATGAGATTGCAGGATCTTTCTACCACTGTAATATAAAAGAAGCTTTTGAACTGTTTTACTGTTTGTCTCCTACGACACAACAAGAAATCAAAACAAAGCTACAAGAGTTTGGGGTTGATCTTCATATGATTAATCAAACCCTTAATATTACAGCAGTAAGAGAGCAGCTCTATCTAATCATGCAAACTTGTTTAGGTTATAGCCACTATGTTCTCTATCAATCTTTTGATTACCCAAGCTTTGAGGCTATTGACGATCTTTTTCAAGATCTAGATAGAACACTTAAAGAGTCTGTCATCTAAGAGGTCCGTGGGCCACAAAAACATTCTTCTCTAAAAAAGCGGTTTGTTTTTGTGGTTTATTTTAAATACTAAGAAAACCTCTGCCTACCTATTACTAACCAATTAAAAGAAGTTTTTGTTCCACTTGGTTGAATAAATGCTTAATTTCTTGCATAATATAGAAAGAGCCACAAACCACAAGAAACTCTCCATGGACTGTAGCTTGCTGTAAAGCTTTTTCAAGTGTTGCTTCTAATGTATCTTCATAACCCACATTACTGCACCCGCCACTGACAAATGCACTTTTTAAAGCCTCAGCTTTTAAAAGCTTAAAGTGATCAATTGCGGCTATGTGAATATAAGAAGCCTCTTCTTTTAAGATACGAATACAACGCTCTAACTCTTTACCATGAGACATCCCTAAAAAGAACCGTAAAGGTGCTGAACCCAATTTAAGACGTACTGCTTTTACTAAAGCTCTAAACCCATCTTCATTATGAGCTACATCAAAAATAATATACTTAGGAAAACCTTCTGTTTTAAAAGCAAAAACTTCAAAACGACAAGCAGGTCTTATTTGGACCCCTTCTATGATTGCTTTTTCTGTTAAAGACAACCGATCTTTAAGATACTTTAAGCAAAGGGTGGCTAACGCACTATTTTCTTCATCAAAACTCTGGTTAAAACAAGCACTTTGAAGTACTAAAGCCTGTTTATTTTTGGCCTCTTCTAAAATAACACTTATTTGCGCAGATGGTCCTAAGGCAACTGGAACTCTCTCTTTAATAATACCAGCTTTTTGCCATCCAATTTGATCTAAAGTGTTTCCAAGTAACTTACAATGGTCATAACCAATAGAGGTGATGATTGATAAAATAGGAGTAATAAAGTTTGTTGAATCAAAACGCCCTCCTACACCAACCTCTAATAAAACAAGATCTACCTCTTCTTCTGCAAAAAATTTTAAAGCAGCACCGGTCATGATTTCAAAAAAATTCAAAGTCAAACCCAGCTGCTGCTCAATATCAAACACTTGTTCTATAGAATTTTTAAACGCCTCTTGCGAAATCCAATGAAACTCATTACTAACTGGATCTGCAATCTGCATCCTCTCCCTAAAAGATTCAAGATGAGGCGATATATAAATACCCACTTTCAACCCAGAAAGCATGGCTGCACAAGAAATCTTATGAACAAGCGACCCTTTACCATTTGTTCCCGCTACATGGATAATAGGGTAATGCTTGGATGGACATCCTAACTGAGTATCTAAAGCGCACATACGCTCAACACTGTCTTGAGCATGCGCTTTTGCTGTAGCTGGCATAGAGCTATAAAGCTTTTGCAACAACTCTTTCATTTTTTTTGAATAATATTTTGAAATGTCACTTCATCAACCCATGAAGCTCCAAGAGGAATAAAGGGGCGCAAATCTCCATGAAAATCTGATCCACCGCTGATAAGCCAGCCTTTTTCCTGAGCTCTATCTACCCATCTTTGATTATCTGCTTTATGAAATAGAGCGTAATAGCCTTCTAATCCATCAAACTTTTTTTCTAAAAGCTCTTTAACGATTTTACTTTTCTTGATTAGGTGAGGATGAGCTATAAAGGCTTTGCCCCCGGCTTGATGAATCAAAGTGATTGTTTCATCAACAGAAAAAGCACCACCTTGATCAAAGCAACATTTTCCATCACCCAAATAGCGATCAAATGCTTCTTTAATAGAGGTAACATATCCTTTTTGTAACATAAGAGCAGCAATATGGGGCCTTCCTATAACATGCACAAGTGGAATGCTTTCTAACTCTTCTTCCGTAATCACCATCTGATGTTGTCTAAGCTTTAAAAGAATTTTTAAATTTCGCTCTCTTCTACGCTTTTGATGTTTCATACAAAATTCTTGTAATTGCTTAGATGTAACATCAAAACCATATCCTAAAATATGGACATTAACCCCTTTCAACTGGCAAGAAAATTCAACACCTGAACATAGTATTAATCCAAGCTCTTCTGCTTTTTTAAAAAGCTCTCCATCGTAAGCTTTTATTGTGTCGTGGTCTGTGATAGATAATCCTTGCAAACCTATTTGATGAGCCTTTTCTAAAAGCTCTAGTGGCGTTAGGCTCCCATCAGAACATCTGCTGTGACAATGAAGATCTGCTCGAAATCCAGTCATTTTATACTCTCATAAGGAATATATTTAACTTCTATCTCCAAAACCTTACCCGTTTTTTCCATAACAACCTTTTTCACTAAAGCAATTAACTTTAAAACATCCCCAGCTGTAGCCTCTTCTAAATTCACAATAAAATTAGCATGCATCTCTGATACAAAAGCTCCTCCGACCCTCATTCCTTTAAGGCCGCACTTTTCAATAAGAGCCCCAGCACTTACGCTTTTATCAGGATTACGAAAAATACATCCTATAGATGGACTTTTATAAGGCTGCGTTTTCATCCTATAATCAATCATCTCTTTTTGTTTAACTCTTACCCCATCTTTTACGCTTAGCTCAAACGTAGCTCCTACAATACACCCTTGCCAAGCTTGAAAAGAAGAAAATCTATAAGAAAACGTCAACTCTTTCTTATCATAAACCCTGTAACATCCCTTATGATCTATATACTCTACTTTCAATAAAGTTGTACATGTTTCTTGAGCATTAGCGCCGGCATTCATAAAAATAGCGCCACCTACAGTTCCTGGAATACCCGCAGCAAATTCGAGTCCCGACAACTCTTTTTTTGCTGACTGGCTCCCTAAAAGGGAAAAAGAATAACCACCCCCAACAGTGACCTGGGAATCTTGCCAAGCAATAGATTGGATTTTATTTAAAATAATCACCCCTTCATAGCCTCTATCATCAAAAAGGGTATTGGATCCTTTACCAAGAATCATAAAAGGAAGATTTTTTCTATAACAAAAAGAAAGAGCTTCTTGAGCTTGATGAGTGTCTGTGATTTCTATAAAATATTTGGCAGCTCCTCCGATCCCAAAAGTGGAATAATGTTTTAATAAAACATCTGTACGAAAAGCTGTATCAATATGCATGCCTACTGCGTTAGTAAAACTTGTTGATTTTTATAAAGAGCATCCAGAACCCCATTGATAAAATTAGCTCCTTGAATAACACCAAACTTTCTGCCAAGCCTCATTCCTTCGGCAATGGCTACAACTTCTGGGATCTCTTTATCAAAGAGTAATTCATATGTGGATAGACGTAAAACATTTCTTTCAACACAAGAAATTCTATCCATCCCATAAGAAACCACATAGTCTTTTAAAATAGCATCAATTTCATCTTTTTTTTCTAAAATAAGCTCCGCCCTTTCCCATGCAAGTCTCACATTAGATCTACTCATTTCTAAAATTTCCATAATCATCGCAATAGTGTCTACAGATTCTTTATCCTGGGTTTCGCCTAAAAAATCCTGAGAAAAAATCACATAAAAAACTGCTTCTCGTAACTTTGTTTGTGGGAGGCTCATGACATTACTATAATGTTAAATTTTTCAAAAAAGACTTAAACTAAAGGGCTGGGATTATAGCAGAGCTCTCTTTTTATAGATAAGAATTTCCTGTAAAGAGCTCCTGCTCTTTCCAAAATAACTCTCAGCTTAAAAATAAAAATTTAATAGAGGATATTTCTTTTGAAATCAAATCATCTTCATGACAATCTATTTCGTTTTTAAAAAGGTTTTTATCTAAATGGTAGTGCTTAAAAAAATTTTATCTATTTTACCCCTCTTTCTTCTTTGCAGTTTGGCCCCACCTTACAAGACCTCTTCTGTTGAATCGTTTTTTCTTTCCACTACCTATTCTAAATTTTCTAAAAAAACCATCTTATGGGTCAAACAACCTAAAGACTCCCCTCAACTTCTAGAGGATCTCCTTCAAGAGCGCTACCCTGTTACAACCATCTCAGCTAATCGCTCAGAACTTATTAAAGCTTATAAAACATTGCACCCAGAAATTGTCGTACTCCCTATCTCTTTAAAAAAATCTTTTCAGAAAATTTTAAAGAGCAGTACTATCACAACAATTTTTTACCCTACATCTTCTAAAGAAACATTTTTCCCTCTCCCTCTTTCTAAAAAAACTCTTCGCAAAAAGCAAAAGCTTTTAGGCATAGACAATCTTCCCTCTTATGAATCTTTTCTTATAAAAAAAGCAAAAAAAGCCAAATCAGGTAAAATTTTATTTGTTAAAGACCTTCAGCGCAAAAAACAATTTCTATCTCGCTTTACCCGTGAAGATCTTGTTGTGATGATTTCAAATAAATCTAACAATCTACTTCTTGGGGCAGGTGGGTTTTTAGAGCGTTTAAAAAAACTCTCTATACCTCACCTTACAGATACAAACGTAGACTCAATAGAAAGCCTCCTATCTGAAAGCACCAAAAACATCTATGTATTTCTTCCCTACGAAGAAGATCAACCTTTTTTGACAAAACCACATAAAACCATCCAAGAACATCTTAAGCTGGCCTTCAAGAATCATCCTGATAAATCTTTTTATATCTGCCTGTACAAAGTGCCTCTACTTAACACTTGGACTCCTTATTTAAAAACATCTGAACGTTATTGCATCACTTTATTAAGAGGTGACAAGAGCCACTCCACAGCTTGTTCCGATTCTATTAGCACCTGCATAAATCATAGCAAGAGTAGTTTCTTTATCCCGGATACCTCCAGAAGCTTTCACACCCAATTGACTGCCTACAATTTTACGCATTAATTGGACATCTTCAATAGCAGCTCCTTTTAAACCAAATCCTGTTGAAGTTTTAACAAAATCCGCTCCAGCCTCCACACACACTTCACACGCTTTGATTTTTTCACTTTCTGTTAAATAGCAAGTCTCTAAAATGACCTTTAAAATACATATACCAACCTCATGTTTAATCGCTTCTATTTCGTCTTGTACATAGTCCCAAAGGCCTTCTTTTATAGCTGATAAATTGATCACCTGCGCGGCAAACTCCGTCTTTCAAG
>JBAWWQ010000116.1:0-5315 GCA_037146655.1 Chlamydiota bacterium
GGCGTGGATGGGAAAAATTAACGTTGATTGCCGAATTTTGGCATTCAATAACTAACGTTACTTGTGGGTAATAGTCAGCCTTGAAAGACAGGGTTAACGTGTCCAATAGGATTAACCTGTTTAAAAAGGCTAAAGACACCCTTGATCATCTCAACAAACAACTCGAGGCTTTAAAATAACACCATTTTTTATTTAACTATTAAACGTTTTATATAACCAAATGGCAGACTCATCATCTTATATATTTTAAAACTTAATCTAGAAAAACTATTAAAAACCCATTTAACAACTTTAATGATTTTTTCAACACTCGTACTTGAACGGGTTGGATAAGGAACAATAGGTGCCTGAATAGGCGCTTGCATTTTTTCTATGATTCGTGGTTTTTTGTTTGTCATACTCGCATAAAGCTCATGATAAGCAACTGCAGCACCACTAATAACCTGCCGATTTTCATCTTTATGGTACCAGCTATAATTTGAAATAGCGTTATTTCTCACTCGCCTTGCTAATTGATTGCGTTGTTCATTACTCATACCTTTAAAATTAGCTATAAATGCATTAAGCGCCTTAATTGCCTGTTTTGAATTTGTATGATCTAAATAGCAAAAAGCATTTACATCTTTTTCTAAATCAGCAGTTGTCTTAATAGGTTTACAAATATCTTTTAAGCCTTGATGATATGGCGCTATTATAAGAGCTCCATTACATTGAGCTTCCATAGCTACTAACCCACATGATTCAACATGAGAAGGAACAATCACACTATCTGCTGCCGCCCTCATAAGCTGCCCTTTAGTAACACCATAATTTTTTAATAAATCCGTTTGGTCACTTAACGCTGTATAAACACGCAAAAAGTTTTTATGAGAAGTATTTGCGAGCGTGTTAAGTTTATCAAGGTAGCGCCCTTGTCCATAATTAACTCCCATTGTTGCAAATTGAGCTTCTCCATGCTTGGACTTACTAATAACGTCTGTTAAAATATCAATACCTTTTTCTGAGGCATATCGACCAACATAAAAAACAAGAGGAAGATTAGGGTCAGCCAGAAGTCCTTCTTTAAATAAAATTTCTTTAAGCATTTGACGATGTGCCATATAATCGGTTGTTTCTACTCCATCTGCCGAAAAAGTTCTTTTTAAAGATAAATTCTTAAAAACCTGTTCGTTGGTCACATCAAATTTCTCTGCGTCTATTCCATGAATAATAGAGACAACTTTCCCGTCTTTTTGTAATAACTTATCAAAATCAGCACTTACCCTAGAATCTTTTGTAACAGCTCTTGAAGCTTGTTCTGAAGAAACAAAGATTACTTTGTCAGCTAAACCAACCCCTTTTTCAAGTAAATTAGTACGCCAATGCTCGTTATGAATATTTACTCCAATCCCACCTAATCTCTCTGTAAAACAAGGCATTTTCTCTCTTAAGTCCCCATGGTGCATAACTTGTGCTGTTTTAGGAATCGTTAATTGCACTCTCTGACGCATAGCATTATAAATATCTCGTAAAACAGAAAAAACAAGCCCACCACCTCCACCATCTTCCGATTGAACAATATCAATGCTTTTGTCCCCTGATTTACCTCGATAAAGGGTAGAAAAAGCCGCTGTAGCGGAAGCTAGATAACATAGCCGATCCATACGCGTTCCATCTATGGAATTAGAATAAACTCCTCCTTTAGGGATATTAAAAAGATGTTGAAATTGAAGATCTGGTTGAACTACATATTCTTTATCCTGTTTATTTTTATAAACAGAACTCCGAACAATCTTTCCTTCATATTGATGCGTAATAATTCCTTGAAACACATACTCTCTAGCTAGCTTTTTATCTTTTTCATAAAGAGGGTGAATTGAATAAACTTTTTCTGATTGAAGTTTTTTATAAGCATTTCGTAATCCAGCTACAACTGCAAAAATACCTCCAATCGGATTTTTTTCACTTTCCACAGATAATTTAAGGACTCTAGGAGGGCGCTCTGTATTAAGCTTAGATACCTGACTCTGTTTAATTTGATAATCCGCTATTGTCTGTATTTTCTTTTCTTGAATAGGCTCTAAATCAAAAAAACGAGAAGGCTCGGTTATCACTTTATCTATTTTCTTAGCTAAAGGTAAATCTTGTAAAAGATCTTGATAAGAGCGGCCCAACCCAACATCTTGGGAAACTAAACGCAATATATGATCTTCTAAATCAAATAAATGATAATTCATCACTTCTTCATATTTGCTCTGCTTATGCAATTGAAGACACCCTTTATACAATTCAGCTAATTGCTGAGTATTCAAATGAACATATCGATAATTGGGATTTATTTTAATTTGAGACGAAACAACTGTAGACGATTTCGCATATTCTAATTGATTTAAAACTTCTTGATGATCGCATCGATTAATTGTAAGTGGCTTAAAATAAGCTTTAATTGTCGCCATAAATCCCTCTAAATAACGTTTTTATTAGTTTAATTAGTTATAATTATAATATTTGTGCATTTATATTGAAACTTTTATAATTTTTTTTTATATTTTAAAATAAAAAACATATTTAATTAATAATTTTAAAGTTTTTCAAGTATGCTAAAAAAAACCAATTTATCGTTTTTATCGACTTGTCAGCACCTGATTAATTAAAATTATTTTTATGTTTAATTTACGCCGATTAATAACACGTGGCCTCTGACTGTGTTTTTTTAAAATAAATTCAATACAATTATAATAAACATATTAATTTAAATGTTGATAAATTGCAGTATTTTTAATATTATTAGAGAGTAGATTATTAATTGTAACGCAAAATTATAATATAAAAATGTCACAAAAAATTACTGAAACACATAAGCCTATACTCTCATTTTTAGAGAAAAGAGATAAAGCCATAGATGCTTCTGTCTCTTTATACCTATGTTCTATCATAGACAAATCTAAAAATGTTACTTCACCTGAAGTTGTCAATATTAATATTGATTTATTGAAAAAAATAAAATTAAATTTTTTCATGGAAACACTATTAATTGTGATTAATTTTGTTTGTAAATTTTTTAATAAAAACTTTAAAAAAATAGATAGATTACTAAGCAAGAACAGCGTAGCTAACTTTTTAATCAATAAACATATTGAAATTTTTAAACCTTCTTTACATGCGCCCTCTACCTCTTTGACTTTTGAGAAATTGCATAAAAATTCTTATCTATCACCCGGTATTCAATTAGGTTTATACGAACTACAAAAACTCCAACATAACTTATATAAAACAGAACTACAACGATTAGACCAATCCATAAAAAACCCGAACCTCTCTACAAAAGAACGTCAAGATGTTTTTGCTTCCTTACCAAGACCTTTACAAAAAGAAATACTCTCAAAGGCCGCACAAGCGGGTTTTTCTAATAGAGCAATTAAAGCCAATTTAAGTCTACTTCTAGAAAAGAATGATTCTAAAAAGTCTATTTTACAAGATTTGATTGCTTATCATAAAAATCAACTCACTCTATGTAACAACAATATCCAAAGAATAACCGATCAATTTTTAGAAAATCCTCAAAATGTAACTACAGACAACTATTCTTTTAATACTTCGTCTGATCGCCTTACAGACACCATTCGCAGTCATTTTTTAAAAAAACCTATTTCAGTTGTTATGGCAGGTATTGAATACGCAGGTTTGATTAAAGAAGGTGGACTTGCAGAAGCACTAGAGGGACTTAGTAAGGGCTTAAAACAGCAGCACAAAGATAATAAAGTCACTCTTGTTTTTCCTAAATTAAATATCATGCCAACAGCTATTTTAAACTCCCTAAAAACTCCACAGCTATTTAAAACTCCCAACGGAATTGAATATAAAGTTTACACCTATTTAAAAGAGGGAATTGAATTTAAATTCATAGAACATCCCTCCATTAATATTCCAGAAGGACACTCTAGTGTTTATGGACCAAGTGGAGACTCTCAAAGCGAAAGATTCGCCTCCTTTAGTGAGCTTGCTGCAGATTTTATTTATAGTGGATTAAAACCAGATATTATCCATCTACACGATTGGCATGTTGCAGGCATTGCTTTAAAATTAAAAAAAGATCACGAACAAGAATGGCTCCAAGGAAAACTTCCTCCAGTAGTTTTTACGTATCACAATAATAATAGAGCCTCTCAAGGTCGTGTAGATTTTGGTGTCTATACCTATGGTGTTGGTAACAAAGCTTATACTCAACACGGTATTACAGAGGGTTCGGAAAATTTATTTCTAAAAACACTAGAAATTGCTGATATGACAACAACTGTTTCGGAAACATTTGCTAACGAATCTCAAGATCTGGAATATGGCCATGGTATTTCTTTTGCTGTTCGTGAGATTGCCAAAGCTGGAAAACTTGTCGGGATTATTAATGGAGTAAATCCTGAGCGTTGGAATCCAGAAACAGACGTTTCATTAAAAAATTGGCAAGATCTCGAGTCGCATGAACCAATAGATTTAAGTTATAGTCCTAACCATCCTGATATTGTAAGTCAACGAGATTTAGCTAAAAACCAACTAGAAAAATGGGTGCGTAAATACTCACAGACAGAAGTTTATCCCAAAAAAGTTGATTTAGATTTCTCAAAACCTTTTGTTACTTATATTGGTCGTTTTGATTCTTCACAAAAAGGATTGGATAAATTTGAAGAGGCCATTGAATCAACACTTAAAAATGGTGGTCAATTTATTTGCATGGGCACGGGAGAAGATGACGTAGCAAAAGAAATCTTAGATAATCTTGAAAAAAAATACACTAAAGGTGTTTTGTTTATTCGAGATCGTAAAGACCCAGATCATGATTATAGGTTATTTTTCCAACAAGGCAACCAAGAAAGGCCAGGAATTGGTTCTCTAATTAGAGCCTGTTCCGATTTTATTTTTATTCCTTCAAGTTTTGAGCCTTGTGGACTTGTTCAGTTTGAGGGTGGATTATATGGATCTTTAGCAATTGGTTCAAAAACAGGTGGCCTTGTAGATACAATTATTCCAAAAGAAAAAAACGCAGAAACCTTTAATGGGTTTTTGTTTTCTAGAAAAGCAACAGATCCTCAAGACCCAGATACTTGTGCTAATAGAGTAAAAACTGCTCTTGAATTTTGGATATCAACAGATAAAGCAACTAAAAACAAAATGCTTCAACGTATTATTGAAGCGTGGAGAAAATCTGGATGGACTACATCATCTAAACAATTTACCCCTGTAGATCAATATCGATTTGTTTATGAACAAGCTAAAAAAATAGCAAGGCACAGAAAAACCATCAATAACATTCAACAACTTCTCCTAAAAAACAATAGTGACAC
>JBAWWQ010000117.1:0-5215 GCA_037146655.1 Chlamydiota bacterium
ACTTTAATAAGGCCATAATCAATATCAATGATTTCTTCACAAGTATTATTAAGAAATGATCGGTCATGGGAACAAATTACAACAGTCCCCGGAAAGGACTGCAAATACCCCTCCAGCCAACGAATGGAAATAATATCTAAATAGTTAGTTGGTTCATCTAATAATAAAAGTGTTGGCCTAGCAAAAAGCAATTGAGCCAACAGCGTTCGGATTTTATACCCACCAGACAAAACCTCTAGAGGTTGATCATGTTTAGCCTTATCAATACCCAATCCTTCTAAAAGAGCCGCCGCTTCATTTTCCGCAGAGTATCCATCTTCTTTTTGAAGGCACTCTTCGATCTCCCCTAATTCTTCTATATGCTTATCTGTTAAATGTTCTTGGTCTAGTAGCTCCTGTTGACGCTTTAACGCCTCCCACAAGACTTGTCTACCTTGTAAAACCACGTCCACGATACGTTCTTTTTCGAGCAAATAATAATCTTGACGAAGAACCCCTATAGTAGCTAGCTTGGGTTTAACAATTTCTCCTGACTCTGGCTTCATTTTCAAACTAAGCACTTTTAAAAATGTACTTTTACCAGAACCATTAGCTCCAACAAGGCCATATCTTGTACCTAAATTTAAGGTAAGATTAGCTTTTTCAAACAAATAGGATGCACCAAAACGAACACTTACATCAACCACAGAAAACATTGATAACTCTTACTGTTTCTTATATTATGAAAAATAGTCATCATAACATAAAGGGGGCCTAATGGTTAAGCGCTATTTCTATTTGTTGCTTTGCATCATCACTTTGGGGGTTTGTAGCTCTTACGCTTCCCCTTATACACTCACTCTTTATTCTAGTCCTAATTGTCCTTACTGCCAAAAAGTCATCTATTATTTGCAAAAAGAAGGGAAAAGTATCCCTATAAAAAATATCCAAGATAAAACCAACAAAGCAGAACTTATTAAAATAGGTGGCAAAAGCCAGATACCTTGCCTTATTATTAATGGAAAACCACTTTATGAATCCTCTGATATCATAAAATGGCTGCAAACTCATAAAAATAACTATTAATCCTGTTAGCATTTTCTAATTAAAGGATCTTTGAGCTTATTGACATCCTCCTCGATAATTTAATATTTTACATGAAAAAATTATATTTATATTTTCATATAGAAAATAACAATTTTTAATTTCTTCTTGGTCAAAATCACCTAATTTATGTTAAAATTATCCCGTTAATTTTTAAAAAACAGGATTTTATGACAATAGTAACACTAAAAAATCACTCATATATGTCTTGCGTAGACTATGAACAAACTGGGGCAAACATCCATGGTTGTCTTCGAGAATATCCAGATGCCTTACGAGCCTTAATAAACAGATGCTCACCAAAATCTCCCCTTCCAATACATCAAGCCTACTTTCCTGCGCTTCAAAGATATAACCTTTTAACAACAGATCGAAGTATCCCTAAAATGGTACTCCAATTCATTCAAGCTGGCTTAAACACAACCACCATGCGTTTTGAAGATCCAAAAATTAATACCGCACTTTCATGGTATTGCATAACTGACCATCCTGGTATGGCTTCTTTTAAAATCGGGCGATGATTGTCATTCATCGCAAGACCTCATGAATTTTATACTTTGAGGTCGCCGTGAATACCAAGTCTATGGTATTGTGATTAAACGATTAAAAGCCTTGAAGGAACTCTATTATAAATTTCTGAGGTTAAAGCGCTTGTTTTTTTACTAACCTCTTCTTTAGACTTGAAATTTGTACTTTTCTTTTAACCTCGAATTTTGTATCTAAGGGTTAATATCTATTAAAAAAGGATCCTAATTTGAACGCTAAAACTGTCAACTCTCCAAGGCGAGTTATTTCTGTATTTATTTTAGCCATGTCTACTGTTGCTATCATGGCAAGCTTAAGAAACCTACCCCTCATTTCAGAGTTTGGATTAAGTGCTATTATTTTTTTTCTCATTGTAGGAATAGGTTTTTTAGTCCCTTGTGCTCTTGTGTCCGCAGAACTTGCCACTGGATGGCCTAAATCCGGCGGTATTTATATCTGGGTTAGAGAGGCTTTCGGAGACAGGTGGGGATTTTTTGCTATTTGGATGCAATGGGTACATAATGTCTCTTGGTATCCTGCCATCCTCTCGTTTGTGGCAGCAACACTTGCTACCTCCTGCAGCAGCCCTTTAGCAAGCAACAAATACTATATCTTGGCTGTAATTTTAATTGTCTTCTGGGGTATGACTATTTTAAATTACTTCGGGATTAAAACCTCAAGTATTGTAAGTACTGTCGGTGTTATCATCGGGACTATTTTACCTGGTGTAGTCATTATTATGCTGGGAATAAGCTGGCTAGCACAGGGTCATCCTTTACAAATCTCTATCTCCTTTGACTCTCTTATGCCAAACTTTGCCCACTCAGATAATCTAATTTTTATGGGTGGATTTTTCCTAACTTTTGCTGGACTAGAGGTGTGTTCTGGTTATGCTGGTGAAGTAAAAGATCCTCAAAAAAACTACCCTAGGGCTATTTTACTCGCTTCCGGTATCACATTTGTCCTTTTACTCGCTGGAGCACTTTCTGTAGCATTTGTTATACCAAAACACGATATTAGTTTGATATCTGGCGTCATGGATGCTTTTAAAATCATGTTAAATAGATATAGTTTAGGTTGGGCTCTTCCCGTTATTGGTATTTTACTAGCCTTAGGCTCTGTTGCTGAAGTTAACTCTTGGATTATAGGTCCTGTTAAAGCCCTTTATACAACGTCGATCCACGGCAACCTACCTTCTATTTTTCAAAAACAAAATAAACATGGTACACCTGTTAATCTACTACTTTTTCAAGCTATTATAGTAACCGCCTCTTCTTTTGTATTCCTTCTTATGCCAAACTTAAATAGCTCCTATTGGATTTTAAGTGCTTTAAGCGCTCAGATGTATCTTGTGATGTATTTAATGATGTTTATAGCAGCCATTCGCCTTCGCTACTCTAAACCACTTGTTCCTAGAGCTTATAGAATTCCTAATCCTCATAAAGGGATGTGGCTTATAGCTTCTCTTGGAATTTTCTCTTCAGTGTTTGCAATCGTAGTGACGTTCTTTCCACCTAAACAACTTAATGTAGGAAATCTTGTCTTCTATGAAAGTTTTCTAATGGGTGGGCTTCTTTTAATGATTGTAATCCCTCTTATCATCTACCAACTTAAAAAACCTCATTGGATGCCCGTTAACAATATTCACAAAAACCCAGACCTACTTGAAAATTCTACCTTCCACTAAATTATGAGGCTATCTCCTCTTTCAGAAAAAATGCGCCCTCAACACCTGCATGATGTTGAGGGGCAAGATCATTTACTTAGTAAACATGGTCTGCTAACAAAAATCATCGAAAACAAAAGACCACTATCTATTTTGTTGTGGGGCCCACCTGGATGCGGTAAAACAACGATAGCAAGGCTCTATGCAAGCGCGTTTGAGTTAAAATACCATAACATAAGCCCCATGCATCAAGGAACTGCCGAACTTAAAAAGCTCTTAGATGAAAGAAAAGAACGCCCACTACTCTCTTCTCAGCCTTTAATTCTCTTTGTTGATGAAATTCATCGATTTAATAAGGCTCAGCAAGATCTCTTTCTACCTTATATGGAAGATGGCTCCATTATTTTAATTGGAGCTACAACAGAAAACCCCTCTTTTGCGTTAAATTCTGCCTTGCTCTCTAGATTACGTGTCCTTACTCTAAATCCCTTATCAGAAAAATCGTTAGAAAACATCCTTGTCCGCTGCTTAAAACAGTTTCCAACACTTGTTTTATCTGAAGAAATCAAACAAGCATTAATCCACTTATCACAAGCCGATGGTCGGCATTTATGTAATCTTTTGGAAAACTGCCTAACCTCAACCGACACTCCTATTACTTTGCAAGAACTGGAAACACTTCTACAAAGAAAAGCCCCTCTTTATGATACGAGCCAAGACGGTCATTATGGTTTAATTTCAGCTTTGCATAAAACAATTAGAGGCTCTGATCCTCAAGCAGCTCTTTATTATTTAGCTAGAATGTTACAAGCTGGTGAAGATCCTCTTTTTATTGGTAGACGTCTTATTCGAATAGCTTCAGAAGATATCGGTCTTGCTGATCCAGAAGCTCTCAACGTCGCCTTGCAAACTTGGCAAGCTTTTGAACGGTTAGGAATGCCTGAAGGAGAACTCGCTCTTGCTCAGTGCGTCATTTATCTTGCACTCGCTCCTAAAAGCAACAAAGTTTATACAGCCTATAACCTGGCTAAAGAACACGCTGCTAAAACAGCTCATTTCCCACCCCCACCATCTATACTTAATGCACCTACTCAGTTTATGAAAAACTTAGGTTATGGGAAAAACTACCAATATGATCACGATGCCCCAGAATCTTTTTCAGGGCAGTCTTATTTTCCTATAGGAATCGAACCACAGTCTTATTATGAACCTTTAGAAAAAGGATTTGAAAGAGAGCTTGTAAAAAGACTCCGCTACTTTGAAAATCTAAAAAAAAGCAAATCTTAGAAATAAAAAAACCTTCGCAATTTTTCTCTTAAACTAGGTTAGATGTAACCTGTAAGAGGAAAATTTCGCGAAGGCAAGAAACTGTGTTTACCTCAAGCTTAATAAGAAGAGATGTCATCTATACAACTCTTCGCCTCTATAAGAGGTTATGATACCTTGAGGACCTTACTCAAAAAAACAACTTACGTAGTGCTTTACGAAAAAGCAATCTATATAAACTGCTCGCACCAGATAAAAGACTCATAGAGCCTAAATAAACAGGTGACTTGAAAAAGTCGTTTCTTTTTTAAGAGAGATGACAAGCACCCCCCTCAACTCTGAATATAGCATAAAGTCTTTTTTTTAACACAGAAATCGAAAAAAAAATCTTAAGCTACTAAGGATGTAATCACTAAATTCACTGGTTCGACTACCATTATTTTATGATTAGCACACACTTATAAAAACAAGGTCTATTTGGCATTAAATAGTGAATTAAAAAATCTTCATGAGATTACCTGATTAACCTAGTCTGCAAAAACGCCTGTTAGCGTTAAGTAGAAATGTCACTTATTGGAGATGGTGTGACATTGTTAATTTACTTGTCCCTTTATTGTATGAATAAATTATTTTAATAATCAGCAAAAAACCACTCTCTACACTGATTTAAGGGGT
>JBAWWQ010000118.1:0-5140 GCA_037146655.1 Chlamydiota bacterium
AATGGTTTCCCAGCTGAGGCCAGCTTGTGCTCCTTCAAGAATGAGCATTTCAAATAAAAGCCTATCATCATGTACAGCAATTGCCCATTCATAGTCGTGGTACTTAGCATAGAGGTCTTTTCCAGATCCAAAACAACGGATTTTTCCATCTTTTGTGATTGAAGTATCCATTTCTTCTCCAAATTTCGAAGTTAAAAAAAAGCGTTAATTCAAGAAGAATTAACGCCCTTTATAAAAGAACAAATGATTAGTAATCAGCGCCCATAGGCATTGCTGGAGCTCTATCAGAAGCTTTTGCTTCATCTGTGATAGTAGCTTCAGTTGTCAGTAAAAGACTTGCAATAGAGGCTGCTAGTTCGATAGTTAAGCGAACAACTTTCTTAGGATCAATGATCCCCATTGTTAACATATTACCAAACTCGTTTGTTTGAGCATTCCATCCTTCATTGGTTCCCATAGAAAGAACTTTTTGAAGAATAATAGCTCCTTCTTCACCAGCGTTTTCGGCAATCTGACGTAAAGGAGAGGTGATTGCTCGCATAACGATCTCGACACCGAGTTTTTCGTCATCTTTAGATTCAGATGCTAGTTTCTCAAGTAGAGGAAGGCAACGTAGGAAAGCTACACCACCACCTGGAAGAATCCCTTCTTCAACAGCTGCTTTTGTAGCATGTACCGCATCATCAATACGGTCTTTCTTTTCTTTCATAGCAACTTCGGTAGGAGCCCCTGGACGAATTACTCCAACACCACCTGAAAGCTTAGCTAAACGCTCTTGTAGTTTTTCTTTATCATAATCAGATGTGCTTTCTGCAATCTGTTTTTTGAGTAAAGCGATACGTTTTTGGATAAGCTCTTTATTACCAGCACCTTCTACAAGTGTTGTGTCTTCTTTTTTGACTACAGCTTTTTTTACGCGACCAAGCATAGCTGGTGTCACGTGTTCTAGCTTAAGACCTAATTCTTCACTGATGAATTCTGCTCCTATTAAAATTGCAATATCTTCAAGCATGGCTTTACGTCTATCACCAAAACCTGGTGCTTTTACAGCGCAAACTTTAAGGCCTGCTCGTAATCTATTGACTACAAGTGTTGTTAAAGCTTCACCTTCGACATCTTCTGCAATAATAAGAAGAGGTTTTCCTGTTTCTGCAACAGCTTGCAAAATAGGAAGAAACTCTTTCATGCCAGCAATTTTTTTGTCATAAATCAAGACATAAGCGTCTTCTAAAAGAGCTTCTTGTGTCTCAGGATTTGTCATGAAATAAGCAGATAAATAACCTCTATCAAAATTCATCCCTTCAACAACATCTGATGTTGTTTCGAATCCTTTTCCTTCTTCTACTGTGATTGTTCCGTCTTTACCGATTTTTTCCATTGTTTTTGCAATGATTTCACCGATTTCTTTGTCATTATTAGCAGAAATAGTCGCTACTTGAATCAACTCTTTTTGATCTTGAATAGGCTTGCTAAGTTTTGTTAACTGAGCTGTTATTTCAAGAACAGCTTTTTCGATGCCTCGTTTTAGTCCCATAGGATTAGCTCCTGCAGTCACTAAACGTAGTCCTTCAGAATAAAGGGCTTCTGCTAAAATAGTCGCTGTCGTTGTCCCGTCTCCTGCAGTATCTGCAGTTTTATTTGCAACTTCTTTAACCATCTGTGCGCCCATGTTTTCATGGCGATCTTCTAATTCAATTTCTTTAGCAACAGTTACACCGTCTTTTGTAATATGTGGGCTCCCAAAAGATTTATCAATGATAACATTGCGTCCTTTTGGTCCTAGAGTTACTTTTACAGCAGCAGCTAAAGCTTTAACACCTTTAAGAATCTTCTGACGAGCTTCTTCTTTAAACTTAATATCTTTTGCAGACATGAAATCTCTCCTTATTAAATTATTCTTCTACGATTGCTATGATGTCATCGGCATTAAGGATCACATACTCTTCGTCTTCTAACGTGATCTCTTGTCCAGAGTATTTATCCATTAAAATTACATCCCCAATTCTTACAGCACATGGGATCATTTCACCATCTTTATTCATTTTGCCTGGGCCAACGGCTAAAACTTTGGCTGTTTCTTGTTTTTTCTTAGCAGAATCTGGGAGGATGATCCCACCTTTTAAATTTGTTTGCTCTTCAAGACGTTGAGCAATAACACGGTGGCCTAGTGGTTGTAATTTGAGCTTTTTCTCAGTTTGTTGTGCCATAAAAAATCTCCTTGTATATGATATAGTAATAAAAACCTTTAAAGAATCTAAAGCAGAAGAATAGGGTAAGCTCCCTTTTTTTTCAACAAAATTAGCAGACAAGAGGTTTTAGTGCTAAAATTTATGTCACATAATGCTTATATAATAGGGGAAATATGGCAAAAGCAAGAGGCGAGATCAAAACAGAAGATACTTGGAATGTAGAACATTTGTATCCATCCTTAGAGGATTGGAATGCTTATTACCAAGCCTTTATCCAAAGTGAGCCTTTTAAAAAACTTGATGCCTATCGTGGGTTTTTGCATAAAAATTCAAAGAGTTTTTTTGAATGCATAGAGCTGTTTATGAAACTCGATAGGAGCCTTTCTAAGTTTTATACCTATGCTCATTTAAAACATGATGAAGATGTTGGTAATGAATCAGCTAAGCAAGCTTATGGATTAATTAGGTTTCTTTACTCAGAGTTTCGGCAAGCAGCTTCATGGATAGAGCCAGAAATTTTACAAATCCCAGACGATACAGTAACATCTTTTTTAAAAGATCCGCTTCTAGAGCCTTATGTTATTTATTTGAAAAGGGTTTTAAGACTTAAACCGCATACATTATCTGCTAATGAAGAGAAGTTGATGTCATTAGCTGCTAAAGCAATGCAAGCACCTGCGCAAATTTTTTTAGCTTATAATAATGCAGACATCGTTTTTGATTTTATAGAAGATAGTGAGGGGAAAAAGCATGAGCTGTCCCATGGGTCTTATCAGGTTTATATGCATTCTAAGGATCGCATTCTTAGAAAAAGTGCTTTTGAATCCATGCATAAGCAATATCAGCTTCATGAAAATGCTTTGGCTGAAATGCTTCAAGGACAAATTCAAGGGAACCTTTTTAGAGCAAAAGCACGTCATTATACTACGTGTATTCAAGCGGCTTTATTTCCTCAAGAAATTGATCCATCTGTTTATTTTTCTTTAATTAAGGCTGTCAATCATCGTAAAGATGTTTTGCATAGTTATATTGCTTTGAGAAAAAAAATATTTAACCTTGATTTAATCCATGGATATGACATGTCAGTATCTTGCGCTGCTCATGTGGAAACCAAAATAGATTTTAATGAGGCTGTAGAAATTCTTCTAAAATCTGTTGCTGTTTTAGGTGAGCAATATTGTAGTGTTTTAGAAAAGGGGATTAAAGAGCAAAGATGGGTAGATCGTTATGAAAATACTAGAAAAAGAAGTGGGGCGTATTCTAGTGGTTGTTACGATAGTTATCCCTATATCCTTTTAAACTATCAAGGCACTTTGTCAGATGTGATGACTCTTGCTCATGAAGCAGGACATAGTATGCATACTTATTTAAGTCATAAAGCTCAGCCTTATCAATATGCAGATTACACAATTTTTGTTGCAGAAGTAGCTTCTACTGTGAATGAGGAGCTTGTTTTTAGATTTTTATTAAATGCAGCAAAAACTAAGGAAGAAAAACTATTTCTTATCAATACAAAAATTGATGGAATTCGCGCAACCTTCTTTAGACAGGCATTATTTGCAGAATTTGAACTGAAGATACATACATTAGCAGAGGAAGGAGCACCTCTAACACCCCAAACATTTAAAGAAATTTATAAAGAGTTAAATCATAAATATTATGGAGATGCTTTTTGTTCAGATGATTTAATTCAGTATGAATGTTTTAGGATACCTCATTTCTATAGTCAATTTTATGTCTATCAGTATGCTACAGGAATTAGTGCTGCTTACTTTTTAGTAGAGAAAATTTTAAAAGAGAAGGATGCTTCTTCTTATTTAAAATTTTTATCTTTAGGCTGTAGTCAAAATCCTATAGAACTGCTTAAGGTTGCAGGTGTAGATATGTCGAGCGCAGAATCTATCGAGATGCTTATTGAAAGATTTAAAGAATTAACAGCTGAGTTAGAAAAATATTGCTTTCAGTAACTACTGAAAGCAAATTAATTTTGACTAGTGGTAGGAAAAAGGTTGCTCAAAAAGTACTGGTAGAGTATCTCTTTTCCAACCACGGAATGGCTATGATACAAAAAAGAAAGGTTAAAGATATTTTTACAATTCTTAATGACAAAGGGCTTCACACAAGACCCGCTACAGAACTTGTTCGATGTGCCTCCTCTTTTAAGTCGACCATTACTTTAAATTACCAAGATCTTGTTGTGAATGCTAAATCACTACTTGGTATTTTAATGCTCGCAGCTGCAAGAGGAGCGAAGATTCATATAGAAGCAGAAGGAGATGATGCTCAAGATGCTATAAGTGCAATTCTTCATTTAGCTAAAGAGCGGTTTAACATTAGCTATTAGTCTTGGATGTTGATGATTTTATCAAGGATATCTTTCTTACAGAAGATAGGGATATTATTCATAAGGGCAAGTGATAGACAATCACTTGGCCTAGCATCGATTTCCAGAAGATGTTTTTTGTCATCAATTTGTTGCTCAACAAAAAGGCGTGAAAAATACACGGTGTCTTGCACATCATAAATAACTGTTTGTAATAGGTGAATGTCTAATCCTTTAAGTAAATGATTAATAAGGTCATAAGTATGTGGACGGGGCCTTGGTTTTTCAGCTAAAAATGTTTGGATATTTTGGCCAACTTTAGGATCAGTATAAATAGCAAAACGCTTATCAAGGCAGCTTAGAATAAAAACGGTATAAAATTTTGATTGCATAATTTTATGAAAATTTACGGTAAGCAAGTCAGATGGCATAATAATTTTTCTCCTCGATACTTCCATTTTCATAACCAACAATGATTTTTTTTGCTAGGTTGAAAAAAAAGCCAGTTTCAATGACTCCTGGGATGGAAATAAGTTTTATATGATCTTCTTCAGGTGTTTTGATTAAATTCGGATAAAAAATATCGTAAATATAATTTTTATTGTCGGTAATGTAGGGGGTTCCATCT
>JBAWWQ010000119.1:0-5083 GCA_037146655.1 Chlamydiota bacterium
AAGTGCTAGGGGGAGCAATCCCCCGCTTTTATAACAATTTAACTTAAGGAGCAGCGTTGCCTCCACGCCCTAAAGGACGAGGTATCCACGCTGTCATATTGATGAAGGCGCTTTTGCAAAGAGTTTCTAAGGCTCAAGTGGAAGTAGATCAGACGGTGATAGGGTCTATAGGAGCTGGGTTATTATTGTTTCTTGGTATCCATACGCAAGATGATACTTCGTGTGTGGATTACCTTGTAGACAAGGTTGTAAATCTACGTATTTTTAGTGATAAAGATGGAAAAATGAACTTATCGCTTTTAGATGTGAAAGGATCTGTTTTACTTGTTTCACAGTTTACACTATATGGAGATTGTCAAACTGGTAGAAGGCCTTCTTTTACTGAAAGTGCTAAATCTGATGTAGCTAAGCCCCTTTATGAGTATTTTATAAAAGAACTTAGAAAAAAATGCCTTGTAGAAACAGGTGAGTTTGGGGCTAATATGCAGGTAAATTTAATCAATGATGGGCCTGTTACATTGATTCTTGAAAAATAATCATTATTTAAACAGTCGTTGAAATTTTATTTTTTAAATGTGCATGGTTTTTTTAAATTTATTTAAAAGAATGAAATAAACTGAGTGAAAGCATATAATAAAAGCCTTTAAAAAACAAAGGAGTGTTATTATGACAACTACTACAGTCTCTCATCCACCTAAGACATATAATGCAGCTGATTTTGAAAAAATTAACAATCAGCATTTTCAGGCACATAATGGTTGTGGAATATGTAAGATTCCTAATAATCAAACTGAAGCAACAAAGGTTGAGTTAGTCTGTAAGCATGTTTTTTGTAAAGACTGTGCTGACTTACTAACTCCAAGGTCTAATAAGAGATTTAGAGCGTGTTTGCTTTGCAAAGAGGACCGTATGCCTGTGCGTTATTTTTCAAAAGCACCTGAAGAATTAAAGATAGAACTAAATCCAGAACTAGTTTCTATTACTTTAACTACTGCATATGTCGCGGCTCAGTCTAGCCTGTCGCCAACTTTTAAAGAGATGCATGATGCTGCTTTACATGAGCGTATTATTCAGCAAGAGGGTGGGCCTCGAGCTGCTCTGCATGCTCAGGCGAAGATGTTTAAGGGCATAATGGAAAGAATGAGTTCAGATGTGGGTTTAGCTAGATTACGTGCCATGCGAGATATGGAGAGTACAGATCAGCAATTAGTAAAATCGGGTTCGGATTCGACAGCTACACATCGCTTAAGTGATATAGCGAAAAATTTAATATCTTCTCTCTTGCAAACCGTAAGAAATAATCTGGGTCCTTTACAACAATTGGTAGATAATCAGGTTAGCCTTGAGCGTCAAATAGTATCTTCAAGAGCATCTGATGTATTAGCAGAGGCTACAACTGCACGTAGAAGATCAGAATCGAATACAGAAGGTAGTGTACCTCAACTTTCTAACAATGGAGCGTCCTCGACTCCATCATCTGACAAGAACTTGCCTAAATAATGCTTATTAGGGAGCAACGATTTTTTTAGAAGGCTACAAAGCTGTAGCCTTTATTGCTTTTTACTAAAACATGTCAAAAATTTTATAATAGAAAGACTCAGGGATCCCCAAGTCTCTTTCATGCTTGCTGCAAAATTCTTTTGGATGGTCCTGTCGCCAGTTTTTTTAGATAGCATTAATATCTTTATACTATTTGTATAAAAATAAGTCGCGTACAGAATTAAAGCCTTAAGTTGTTTATTATTATTGTTTTATGAAATGTGCAAATATGGTTGCAGTTTTTTAGTTAATTTTTGCATAATGGGGTACAAAAACCGGAACCACCTATGTATAAAAGATTTTTTAATCCGCCAGAACAAAGTTATTTTCTTTTTGGGCCTAGAGGCACGGGTAAATCTACATATCTTCGAGAGAAGTATGCTGATGCTTATTGGATTAACCTTCTTGATCCCGAGGTGTTTCGTTTTTTTGCAGCGGCGCCGGAAAGATTACGTTTTGCTCTTGAAGAAGCTTCTACAAAAAAAATTATCGTAATTGATGAAATACAAAAGATACCAGAACTCCTTGATGTTATTCATAGTTTGATTGAAGAAAAAAAAGGGTATCAATTTGTGATGACAGGTTCAAGCTCGAGGAAATTAAAAAAATATGGAGTTAATCTTTTGGCAGGGAGAGCGCTTCTTAGATATATGTTTCCTTTTATTGCTAAAGAAATAGGGGATTCTTTTTCCCTTTTTGAAAACTTGCGTAAAGGGATGTTGCCTATTGTATTAGACTCTAAGTTGTCAGAAGAGGTACTTAGAGCTTATGTAGGGATTTATCTTAAGGAAGAGGTGCAAGCTGAAGGTATTGTACGTAGCGTAGGGGATTTTGCTAGGTTTTTAGAGGTGATGAGTTTTTCTCATGCATCTTTAATTAACGCCTCTAATATTGCTAGAGAGTGTCAAATCGCTCGAAAAACAGTAGATAGCTATTTAATGATTTTAGAAGATCTTCTCTTGTCGTTTCAATTACAAGTGTTTCATCGAAAAGCAAAAAGAACTCTAGTAACACATTCAAAGTTTTATTTTTTTGATTCTGGAGTTTATTATTCTGTTCGACCTAAGAACCTCTATGATGTGGAAAGTGAAAAAGAAGGAGCTGCTCTTGAAGGGCTTGTAGCGCAGCATTTAAAAGCTTGGATAGGATTACAAAAAGAGATGTATCAACTTCATTTTTGGAGAACAAGCTCCCAAGTGGAGGTTGATTTTATAGTGAGTGGGCCTGATTGTTTTCTTGCTATAGAAGTAAAAAATGGTGCTGTTATTCATCCAAGTGATCTTAAAGGACTTTCTATTTTTCTTGAAGATTATCCAGAAGCTACGGGAGTTATTCTTTATAGAGGCAAGCAAAAGTATAAAGAGAAAAATATTTTATGTTATCCTGTAGAAGAGTTTCTTCTTCAAGTAGATCCAGATAAGTCTCTTTTATAAAAAAAGAGACTCAGGGATCCCCAAGTCTCTTTTTAAGAAATGACTCTTAACGAGATAAAATTTCAGTTGTAGCAAAGAAGAAGGAGATTTCTTGAGCAGCTGTCTCTGGAGCATCAGATCCATGAACAGCATTTTCATCAATGCTTGCTGCAAAATCTTTTCGGATTGTTCCATCAGCAGCTTTTTTAGGGTCAGTAGCGCCCATGATGTCACGGTTTTTTTGGATAGCATTAGCGCCTTCTAGTACTTGGACAAGAACAGGTCCTGAAGACATGAATTTGACAAGATCATGAAAAAAAGGTCGAGCTTTATGAACAGCATAGAACTGCTCGGCTTGTTCTTTAGAAAGATGCATCATCTTTGCTGCAATCACTTTTAGACCATGTTTTTCAAAACGGGCAATAATTTCTCCGATAAAATTTTTTCTAACAGCATCTGGTTTAATGATAGATAGTGTTTTTTCTGTACTCATGGATATCCTTTAAAAAGTAAAAATAGTTTTTGTTCGATATAAGGAGTTTAAAAGATTTGTCCTTAAAGCGCTAGAGCTAGATTTCATAGAGGCTCATCTAGTTTTTTAGTATTCAATGGTGTTAGTATTTTGCATGGATTAACCAAAGGGTTTTTAGATGAGTTCGTATCCTGATTTGAGCAGTGTAAAAAAAATTTTGGTGGCTAAGTTGCGTCATCATGGAGATGTGCTTTTAACAGCACCTGTTTTTTCTGTATTAAGGCAAAGGTTTCCAGATGCTCATATAGAAGCTTATATTTATTTAGCAACAGCGCCTATGTTAGAAGGTCACTTGGCAATTGATGGATTTGTCTTCTATGATCAGTCAATTAAGAAAAAGGGTTTTTTAAAAAAGCTTATTTACGAGCTTAAGCTTTTATGGCAGATGCGTCAAAAACGTTATGATCTGGTCATTAATTTGACAGAGGGGGATCGTGGAGCTTTAGTAGCTTGGATATCTCAAGCTAAGTTCCGTATTGGGTTTGATCCTGAAAAATCGGGGATGTGGGGTAAACATAGATGTTATACTCACCTAGCTAGAAAATGCCATCAGACAAGGCATACAGTGGAAAGAGATTTAGATGTAGTGCGTTGCCTTGGGATTTTTCCAAAGCTTGAGGAGAGAGCATTGTCGTTTTTTATTCCAGAGGAAGCTTATTCAAGAGTAAAGCAGTTATTGATCGATCAGGGATTAGAACTTGCTAAGGGGTTTGTTCTTTTGCATCCAGTTTCTAGGTGGCTTTTTAAATGCTTACCAGAGCAAACAATTATAGAGGTGATCAAGCATATACATTCTAAGGGTGAGCAAATCGTATTGACAGCTTCTTCAGATCGGTTAGAGATGCAGATGAATCATCGGATTATAGAGCTGGCTCGAGATATCCCTATCGTTCATTTAGGAGGTCAAATTTCTTTAAAAGAATTAGGAGCGTTAATTGATTTATCTAAGCTTTTAATTTGTGTGGATTCTGTTCCTATGCATATGGCTAGCGCTTTAAAAGCTCCTGTTGTTGCGGTATTTGGGCCTACTTCAGAAAAAACATGGGCTCCTTGGCAAAATCCTCATGCTAGAGTTGTAACAGAGCAGATGTCTTGTAGGCCATGTTATATGCCAGGTTGTGGAGGTAGTCGTAAAAGTGATTGTTTAGATAGGTTGTCTTCTAAAAAAATATGCCATGAAATTGATGAGGTGCTTGAGCCACTTCTTGTGCAGCTTTTGTCTAAATCTTTTTAATTGGGTGTGATTGTTGCTATAATTTAAAATCATCACCTAGGTAAGAAGCTCTGGCTGCAGGGTCATTAAGGAGGGTGTCGACAGTGCCGCTTAGGGTTACACGTCCATCTTGTATAAGGTAGTTTCTATCGACGATAGAAAAGATTTCTCTAGCGTTGTGGTCTGTAATTAAAATGCTAATTCCTTTTTGTTTTAACAGACGGATCATCATTTTTACATCATAGATAGTTTTGGGGTCAATATTGGCAAAGGGCTCATCTAGAAGAAGCAGTGAAGGGTTGGTAATAAGAGCTCTTGTGATTTCTAGTCGTCTCCTTTCTCCACCAGCGAGTGTGCATGCTTTTTTTTTGGCTAGGCTCTCTAAAT
>JBAWWQ010000120.1:0-5080 GCA_037146655.1 Chlamydiota bacterium
CCATTCTTAAAATCCTTAGATTTTTACATACGCTATAGTGGGTTTGTTCTGAGTAGAATACTACACCCTCTGGATGTAATTCTCTTGCGACATAAAGGCCATGTAAATTCCCTTCTGTTCCTCCATTAGTGACATATCCCCAATAATTATTTTTGGGCGCATGGAACAATCTAGCAAATTCATCAATGACTTCTTTTTCAATTTTTAGAGTGTTGATTCTGTAGTGCCAACTTTTTCTAAAAGGGTCACCTAGGTTGTTGATGTGAAATTCTAGAAAATGAAAAAGTTCAGAATAATCAAATAGTTGGGAAATAGGGTACCCAACCATTTCTTTAGAGGCTTTTTTAAAGTCTATATACAATTCATTAAGTATTTTATGAGCAGATTTTCTAGAGGCCATATTGAAAACTTTTTATTTTCAAATTAACTTGCTATTTCTAAAATTGCAAAGTAAAAATTATAACACTTCTTTTTAAGGAAAAATTAGTGGTTAAAAAAGCGTATAGATGCTAATTTACATACCAGTTTTTATAAGCGAAAGTGGCGGAACTGGCAGACGCGCTACCTTGAGGTGGTAGTGAGGTAATCATTCCTCCTGGGGGTTCGAGTCCCCCCTTTCGCAAAACCTAAAGAGAAGATATTTATCTTCTCTTTTTTTTTGGGTTTTATAAAGTTTAAGCAAGAGATCGAAAAACGTATTTTATTTTCCAATTTCACAAGGATTCAATAATTTGATCACCAGCGCGGCAAACCCCGTCTTTCAAGGCGTTGGTTGCCGCGATGGTGATGAAATCCTTAATATTTTCAGTTGAGTAAAAAAATAATTTTTTAGACACTAAATGATTCGAGATTGAATTTATATCTGTAAAAACAGTGAAAAAATATATTTTATTTTTTTTGTTAGGAGTGTGTCCCATGGCGGCTACCCCCCATTCTGCTTCTTGTCTTTCAGCTAAACAGAGGGATTTTTGGTGGGATCACGACTATTTAGAATTGATTGCAAAAAGAGTAGATTTTACCCAAGTTAAAAGTGCTCTTGATGTAGGTTGCGGCAAAGGAGCTTGGACGTGGGTAATTAGTAGCTTATTGCCAGAAAATGCAAAAATAATCGGGGTTGATCAGGAGATAGAATGGATCTCTAGTATCATACCTCCTTCTGATCGGTTTAGTTTTGCTGTTGCAAACGCAAATAATCTTCCATTTGAAGATGAAAGTTTCGATCTTGTCACTTGTCAAACGCTTTTAATGCATGTCTCAGATGCAAAAAGGGTACTAGATGAAATGGCTCGAGTGCTGAAACCTGGAGGGCTTTTAGTCCTTTCTGAACCTACGAATATGGCTAATCTTTTATATTCAAATACAGCTCAAATGCTTCTTTCTTTGGAAGAGAGTGTTGATGTAGCTAGTCTTTATCTCATTTGTCAAAAAGGCAAGGAAATTTGTGGAGATGGGTTTTCTTCCATAGGCCTTCATCTTAATTATCTTCTTCCTTCTAATATCTCTTATCTTCATAGTTTTATGGCGGAAAAAATGATGGTTTTAACGCCTCCTTATAAGAAGGAAGAAGAAGTGGCTTTACTGGATTTTGTTCATTCTTTTACAGGAGACAATTGGTACTATTTTTGGTCTAAGGAAAAAGCACGTAAGTATTTTTTTGCCATTTATCCTGATGGACAACAAGAGTTTGATCGTCTATGGCAAATAGCAACTAAGCTCAATGAGATTTATCGACAACAAATTCAAGAACGAAAATTGGGTGGAGTTTTTGGTGGGCATCTTATTCTTACTGTTGGGAAAAAATAATTGAACTTTAGGGTTCTTTACCAAAAACTGCCGTAATACCCTTTAAGCTTTAAAAATAGGTTCATCACTGGCAGACGCGCTAGCTTGAGGTGGTAGTGAGGTAATCGTTTCTCCTGGGGGTTCGAGCTCCCCCTTTCGCAAAACCTAAAGAGAAGATATTTATCTTCTCTTTTTTTTGGTTTTGTAAAGTTTAAGCAAGAGTTGACATCCTCCTCTCCCTAAAGAAAGAGGATTCCTACTGCCTCAAACCAGGGTTGGAATGATGACTTCGGCGGGTTCTTGTTTCAACGACACTGCTCAGAGAAAATGGCTTGGTTTTTGCCGTAATTACTTCGTTTAAGGAGCTTTTACGGTCTTGAACCAACTCATGCTCCCCAGGTCTCATTGTATCTCCACAAGCGTTACTTTCGGTCTATCTGACCGTAGATCTTTCGATGGATATGAATGTACTAAATATAGGAATTATGGAAAACACGAAACAAAGGTTTAACAGGCACGCTAACTCCGCCCTAAAGGACGAGGTTTGTGCGTGTCCAATGGATCAAAAAATGTATTTTATTTTGCAACTTCACAAGGATTCAATAATTTGACTCCTATATGAAGGAAATCTTTAATATTTTCAGTGACAAGTATGAGTTGATGTTGGATCGCTGAAGCTGCTATCAGTGAATCTAAAACAGGAAGAGGTTTTCCTTTTTTTTCAGATAATCCGCATAATTCTCCCCCAATAGAAGCTGTAGAAACATCTATAGGTAAAATTCTATTTTCAAAAAATGGGATTAATTCACTTATTAGCCAATTTTCAAGAATCATTTTATGATGTACTTCTGTTTCTTTCATTTTAGAAATCCCTTTTTGTACTTCTCCAAGACTTATTACGCTAATGTAATAAGCATCTGTCTTGTGTTTTTTCAACCATGATTCTAATGAATGATTAGGATGTATTTTTAATTTTCTAAGCTTTGACAGAATGCATGTATCTAATAAATAAGTCATAAGTCAATATCCCTTCCCATATCACGATCTCTTTTAATCTCTATTTCTATTTCAGGTAGTGGTGCTTCTAAAAAAAAGTCGACTATAGTTTTTTTGTGACATGAAAGTTTTTCAAATTCATCTTTTGAGATAACCACAACAATAGGCTGTCCATTTTTTGTGATTGTATGATACCCATCTTTCGTAACTTCATTAACAAGCTGAGAAAATTGAGCTTTAGCTTCTTGTAATTGCCATACTTTATGCCGTCTTTTATGTACCAATTTCTTTTTATCCATAGTTAACCTCGTTAGTTTAGACTAGTCAGTCTAGTCTTGGACTAATTTAGTAGGAATAAAAAAACAATAAAAAATTAACCAGCTTTGAATCGATTCTTTATTCGTTGAAACTAACAAATTTGTTAATTACTGGCAGTCAGAGCTCACTAGAGCATTTATATTGTAAAGCTTTTACAATAAAAAAGTTGCAGACCTATCGTGGCGCAAGGTTTTTTAAGGTGTTTTCATATAAAAAATTCTTTGAATAATTCTTGGATTTTTTTATGGAGAGTTATTTCGTAAGAGAGTTCTTTCAGAGGCTGTATTTTTTTAGAAGTTAGAAGAATAAGTAGTTGATCCCATTCTTCTTTTTCAAAAAAAAGACTCTGAGCTGGCATGCACTGTGTGCAGTAGCAAGAGCCTTCTTTTAAAGATTGGCTAGGGGCTTTTTGGCAAAGTGTACAGAGTAGATCGATTCCTATGAGTCCTTCATGTAAGAGAGTTTTTAAGATAAAGCTACTTGCTAGGACTTTAGGTTCAGGACAAGAAGTTAAGTTTTTTAGATAAACATGTAAAAGTTTGTAGAGAAGAGGTGCAGATTTACCGGGCAGTTGAGAAGATAGAATTGTTTGTATAAGGACCATCGCTGTTTCTAGGTGTTGATAAGAGCGGCTGTAGTCAAGATGGGAGCTTAATAAAGAACCTTCTTTAAATAAGTGGAGCTGTGAAGAGCGTGGTTGGTAGATAAAAAGAGCATGAGATAGGGGAGTTGTTAAGGATAAGAGATGTGTGTTTGAGCTTGAAAGTGTTACGATAAATTGTAAGATGCCGTTTTCTGTAAAAACAGAAATAATACGTTTATTTTCTTGGTAGGGTAGAGTTTTAAGAACAATTCCTTCGACTTCTTCTAGATTCATAAGGCATATCTCCCTCTGACAGTATAGTACACATTTCAGGAAAATGCTAGAGCTTATAAAAGCTCTAGCAACTTTTTATTGAGATAGCTATACTTTGTAAGCACCTTCAGTTTATTTGCATCGGTAGCTCAATTGGATAGAGCACCCGGCTTCGGACCGGGCGGTTAGGGGTTCAAATCCCTTCCGGTGCGTTCTTTAGATTTTAATGATTGGAAAAATAACGATCAAATCACTACACTCCATTTTAGAATGGATATATGATTTTTGGAGAATCTATGGCGCAAAGAGTTAAACTAGAAGAAGAAGGTCAACCTGTTCAGGTGACCATTCTTGGTAAACATCTTGATCTGACTACTCCCATTAAACAGTATGTAATGGAAAAGGTAGAAAAGGTTGAAAAAATTAATCATATGATTATGGAGATTGTAGTTCGGATCGATGTGCAAAAGCTAGATCATATCGTAGATATTGTTATGAAGTTTTCTCATTTTAAAATTACAGTACATGCTGTGACTTTAGAGATGTATTCTGCAATCGATAAAGCTTTTGATCGACTAAAAGCAAAAATTAGAAAATGGAAAGGTAAAATCCAAGACCACCATGCAAAAGGTGTTTCTGTCATCGATCTTCATATTAATGTTTTGGAAAATCATGCTACAGAATTAGAAGAAATCAACGACGAGATTGACGAAGAGAATTTTAAAGAAGTCGAGCAGCAGTTAGAAGTTCCTAAGGTTTATAAGAAAAAAACGCGTGGACTTAAAACGTTGACTTTAGAAGAAGCTGTGATGAAACTCGAACTTTGTGATGACCACTTTTTGATTTATCGTAGTCAAGAAGAGCTAGCCCTTAAAGTGTTATATCGACGTCGTGATGGAAGCTATGGTGTGATTGATCTACCTAAGGAGCCTTAACGATCGTTGACATCCTCCTCTCCCTAAAGAAAGAGGATTCCTACGGCCTCAAACCAGGTTTGGAATGATGACTTCGGCGGGTTCTTGTTTCAACGACACTGCCCAGAGAAAATGGCTTGGTTTTTGCCGTAATTACTCCGTTTAAGGAGCTTTTACGGTCTTGAACCAACTCATGCTCCCCAGGTCTCATTGT
>JBAWWQ010000121.1:0-5031 GCA_037146655.1 Chlamydiota bacterium
GTTTAACATTATAGTTTAATTCCTAAAAATGGAGGGGGCTTGCCACCTTGAGGTTTTAGGGTGTTGGGGCCAGGTCTGTTAGAACTTAAAGCTTCTCTCCAAAGTTCTGCTTTTTGTGCAAACAGGATAATGTGATTGGAAAGAGAGATCCCTGTTAGATTTTTGAGAGAAAGTGCATCGTAAAGAGCTAACGCATTGAGTTTTTGAATGTAACAGAGATATCCATAAAGCGGGTAGTCGCCACTGTTTGCAACGAGAGCATGCTTTAAGACATTTTCACGAAAAGCGCCTAAAGGTATTTCATAAATGACAGAGCCAAGGAGCAGATGCTCTTGAGAAATGTCCATTTCGAGCTGTACGGTAATGTGCTCGCCTACTACGAGTTTGCATGCATGGTGATTGTCAGGATAGAGTTGAAGTCCAGTTTCATGAGAAAGTTGATATAAGATATCAAGAAAGGGTGTCATGATTATTCTTCTTTATCCTCTTCATCTTCTAGTTTATCTTCTAGCTCTGATAATGTTTCTATAAAGGTTGTTAAAATATCTTGTCTATGTTGATCTGATTTAAAGAGTTTAGGGGAGACATTACGAAGGGCGTCTCGGCACTGTGTAAAGACAATAATTTTAGCGAGGATTTCTTCAGAAATACCAAGTAGTCCAGCAAAAGATAGGATTCTTTGGACACTTGGATAGCGCTCTTTTAAAATATTCATAAAAATTTTAGCTAGGTTTTGAAAATTTACCATATTTGGCACGCTTAGGTCGCACCTTTTAAATTCTCCGTGGATAAGTCCCATACGTGAATAAAAAAAGCGATAAACTCCTAAGATAGCTTGCATGGTGCGAGCCTCTGAAAATAGACGTTGCAATTCAGGACGTGAAATAGAAGGCCCCTTTGCTTTCATATCTTGTCCTAAAGAATGTAAAACAAAGTCAATAACGGCTTTCATCTTTGGAAAGGGAAATGAATTAGCTAGTTCATCAAATAAGGGGGCAGCGTCTCGTGGATTGCCTACTAAATCTCTGTAGAGATTACGTAAAGCGGTAGGATCACCCAATCCTTGTTTAGAAAACTCAGCAGCCGCTTGTTGAATATTTTTTCCTGCACGGATGTCCCTACCATAGACTTCATTGAATTGCTGCTTAATACGGGTGAGTTTTTCTTGGAATGCAGGGTCTTTAGCATGTGTTTCCACAAGAAAATCTAAAACGTCATCTGATAAAGAGGCATCTGGGTAAGCACTACGTACTTTTCCTAAAATTTCATCAGGAGTATCTTGAGGTTTTATAAAAGAGCGTAGCGCAAGAAGTGCTCTAGCATTTAATTCTGGGTTTTTATTTTGAAATTGTTGTGCAATTTTTTGAGTAAGAACAGGATCTGATGTTTCTTCTTCTGCTAAAGCTTCAGCTGTTGATTCTGTTTCTTTTTTTAATTGCTTATTAAGTTCTCGGAAATCTTTACCCATAGTAAGAGGGTTAAATTCACTTCCTAGTTCGGCATAAGTCATAAGAGACTCATCACTTGCGATCTGCTCTGCGATTACAAGATTAGAGCGTGCAATAGCTTCTTTAGCTTGCATACGCATTTTTTCGGCATCTACAGAGACTTTTTTAATAGGATCAATTTCTGACATAGTTTATTTACGTGAGTTGAACTCTTCCTAGGGGTTGCATTCTAATTTCTGGGACAATTTCTTGGTAAGACACTACAGGAAGCTCCGGATATTCACTTTCAATGAGTTTTTTTGAAAAACGTCTTACATCCATAGTAGTTAATAAAACAGGAGGTTGGCCTCCAGGGGGTGTAGGAACAATGGTACTTCTTAGAGCATGTAAAATTAATTGAACAGAGTCTGGATCAAGTGCCAGATAAGAACCTGCTGATGTTTGTTTAATAGCAGCTCGTATCATGTCTTCAATCTCTTGATCTAAGACATAAACAGATAGGACGGTTTGTCCTTGAGAATATTTATAGCTGATATAACGTTTCATAGAAGAACGTACTCCTTCTGTAAGAAGTACAGTATCTTTTTCTGTTTGAGCCCATTCACTAAGTGATTCTAAAATCGTTCGTAGATCCTTAATAGAAATCTGTTCTTGAATAAGTCTTTTAAAAATCTCTGTTAATTTTTGTAGAGGAACCATACGGGTGACTTCTTTAACAAGATCAGGGAACGACTTTTCTATAAATTCTAAAATAGCTCTTACCTCTTGGATGCCAAGAAATTCACTAGCATATGTTTTATAAAAGTGAGAAAGATGTAGGATCATTACATCAAGAGGTTTCCAGTATTTAATATCGGCCCGATCTAGAATTTCCTTATATTTAACATCTACCCATAAAGCTGCATGACCTATTGCATTTTTAGAAGTGATATAGGGTAAATTATAGCGTTTTAGAGTTTCTTCTGTTTCATTTGTCAAAAGATATTGAGATAGAATTTTTCCTCGAATAATAGGGACTTCATTAAGAGAGATGGAATATTCATCATCTTCTAAGTTGGGTGAGTCTGTTCTGACGTGAACCCCGGGGAATCTAACGCCTAAATCTTGATAGAGAGCACTACGCATTTTAGGGATCATGCTTTCAACAAATGTTGTGCCACTTTTATCTCGTTTAATAGAAATAGAGAGATTTTTACCAACTTCTAAAATGACAGGTAGTGTAATAGCATACTCATCTTTACCTCCACGTACCATTTGATGCCCTTCAACATCGGTTCCACCACTAGCACCAAGACCACCCATACCACCCTTAGCCAATTCTTTTTTCTGTTGTTTTAACTTGTAAATAGCTGTAGCAGATATACCAATGGCCATGATTAAAAACAGAGGCCAAGGGAATCCTTTTACAAAACACATAAGAAAAAGTACGGCGGCAGCTAAGATTAATCCTTTTGGATGAGAAAGGATTTGTACGGAAATATCTTTTCCTAAGTTGGCATCTTTACTTTCACTAGATACGCGTGTTGTAATGATACCAGCGGTAAGTGAGATAAGTAGAGAGGGGATTTGTGTAACAAGACCGCTACCTATGGATAAAAGAGCATAAGTTTTTGCTGCTTGCATAGCAGACATCCCATGCATAGTAATTCCTATGATAAGACCGGCTATAATGTTAATAACGGCGATGATAATCCCTGCGATAACATCCCCTTTAACAAATTTCATTGCTCCATCCATCGCTCCGTAGAGTTGGCTTTCTTTAGCTAAAGAAAGTCTTAGCTCCCTTGCTTGGTTGGCATCAATGACACCACTTCTCATGTCAGCATCGATACTCATTTGCTTACCCGGCATCGCATCGAGTGTAAAACGGGCAGCTACTTCAGCAACACGCTCAGCTCCTTTTGTTACAACGATAAATTGTACGATGGTAATAATTAAAAAGATTACTCCCCCGACGACAAAGTTGCCCCCTACGACGAATCTTCCGAATGCAAAAATAATTTCTCCAGCATAGGCATGGAGCAAAATTTGTCTTGTAGCAGAAATCTCAATCCCTAAACGAAAAATTGTGGTGATGAGCAAGATCGATGGAAAAATAGAGAGGTGGACAGCTTTTTGGATATAGAGAGAGATCATTAATAATCCAATAGACACTGTTAAGTTAACACCTATCAAAATATCCAAAATGGTATGAGGAATAGGGACGACGATCATCACAATAATGACCATCACAAAAAAGGCTAAGACAATATCTGTTGATTGCGATAAAGTTTTTAGTATAGATGAATTACTGAGGAAATTAAGAATCTTTCCATTTTGCTTACTCATGAAAATAGCTCCGGATTATAACCTTTTTCTTGTGTCAATTCTTTGTGTTCTTCTAGTTGGGCTAACCATTTTAAAATTTCTGCAACAGCTGCATAAGTATCTTCTGGGATAAACTCACTTATTTTCCCCATATCATATAACTCATGGGCTAAGGGAATATTGCGCATAATAGGAATATGATATTCTTGGGCCACTTGTATGATTTTATCAGCTACCAGCCCTTTTCCCATAGTGAGAATTTTGGGAGCTGGGTCAGTTGCTTCTGTATACTCTAAGGCTACAGCAATATGGACAGGGTTAGTAATCACAGTTTTCGCTCGTCTTACAGAAGCAGGACCTTCTTGATAAGCAAGTTCTTGTGCAATTTGTTTACGACGTCCCTTGATATGAGGATCTCCTTCAGAATCTTTATATTCTTGTTTAACGTCAAATTTTTCCATCATCATTTGCTTAGCGAAGTTTCTTTTTTGAAATATAAGATCGAAAATAGCAATAGCAAGAAAAAAAATACCAACTCGGATAATAACTTTTAATAAAAAGTCATTAAATACTAAAGCACTACCTAGAACAGGGAGTGCCGCTGTAGAAATAATTTCTGGTAAACTATCGGCTACAACAGAATAAATAAGGACTAATGCACCTGAAATTTTCAAGATGGATTTGATAAGTTCTACAAATGTTTTTATTTTAAAGAGGTTTTTTAGGTTGTCTACAGGATTTAGTCTTTTAATATCTGGTTTTAATGCCTCTAACGAAAAAAGAGGGCCAATAATTAGAAAGTTTGTAAAAACACCCACAAGTGTTGTGATGGCCATAATAGGAAGAGATATAGTAAAAACTACTTTGATAGCGGTTAATACGTAGGATCCTCCTTTGTCTTGTAAATCAACATTTTGAGAAATCATGTGGAACATACTTAGCATAAAGCTAACAATATTTTGATAGATGAATTGAGAAAGACCTAAAGAAAGAGCTATAGACACAATAAAGGTAAAGGCAGCAGGGAAGTCTTGGGATTTTGCAACCTGTCCTTTTTTTCTAGCATCCCTGATTTTTTTTGGGGTGGCTTTTTCGGTTTTTTCTGCCATGAGCCTTTATATTTCCATGAAATTAGTATCCAGCGGTTCCTTTCCATTATCTTAGAAATTAAGGGGGAGTCAAGAAAAAAAGAACATAAGTTGATCACCTGCGCGGCAAACTCCGTCTTTCAAGGCTGACTATTACCCACAAGTAACATTAGTTATTGAATGCCAAA
>JBAWWQ010000122.1:0-5028 GCA_037146655.1 Chlamydiota bacterium
CATGGGGAGAATCCCATGGACAAGCTCTCGGTGTCGTTATTGATGGATGCCCTGCAGGTCTTACCATTCATATCGATGATATCAATGCTGCTTTATCTTTAAGATCGCCTGGAAAAAACCTTTATACCTCTTTTAGAAAAGAACCAGATATGGCAGAGATTTTATCGGGGATCTTTGAAGGACAAACCACAGGGGCCCCTATCTTGATTTTAATCCGTAACCAAGATCAAGACTCGAGTAAATATGAACCTATTAAAAACATCTTAAGACCCGGTCATGCAAATTTCACTTACCTAAAAAAATATGGGATTTTTGATCATAGAGGAGGTGGCAGAGCCTCCGCGAGGGAAACAGCTGCTAGAGTAGCAGCTGGTGCTATAGCCGCTAAGTTTTTAGAAACTTTAGACATACAAACTTTTGCCTATCTTAAACAAGTTGGCAATATTAAAGCACAAATTGAATCTATCGATCTTGCAAGTCTACAAACATCCATCCATAACAGCCCTCTATTTTGTCCAGACCCGCTAGCATCGTCTAAAATGCTAACTTTAATTAAAGAAACAAAAACTCAAGGCGATTCTTTAGGTGGCCTTGTAGAATTTATAGCAATTCACGTCCCAATAGGCCTTGGAGACCCTGTCTATGATAAACTCGAAGCCCGCCTTGCCTACGCAATGATGGGGATCCCTGCCTCTAAAGGCTTTGAAATAGGGCTCGGATTCGAAGCTACAACTTTACTAGGATCTGAGCATAACGATCTTTTTATCAAAAAAAATAACCTCGTACAAACAAAAACAAATCATGCGGGGGGCATACTTGGTGGTATCTCTACAGGAATGCCTATTATTGGAAGGGTTGCTTTTAAACCCACTTCAAGTATTGCAAAAATTCAAGACTCTCTTAAAGTATCTGGAGAAAACACCCTGTTACAACTACCCCCTGGCTCTAGACATGATCCTTGCGTAGCTATCCGAGCAGTTCCTGTTGTCAATGCCATGTTAGCTTTAGTCTTAGCTGATACAATCCTTTTAAATAGATGCGCTAAACTATCATGCTAACAATTTCTTGCTTTAACTCTTACGAAATCTCTATTGGATATAATCTTTTAAAAGATGCAACATCTTTTGCTGACACATTAAAATCTATGCATAAAAAAATTGTCATTATAAGTGATGAACAAACAGCAGTTTTATATAGCAACACTCTACAAAAAAGCCTTTTATCCCATGGATTAACTGTCTTTTTATTCTCTTTCCCAAATGGTGAAATATATAAAACAAGGGCTACAAAAGAACGATTAGAAAATCAGATGCTAGAGGCTAATTTAGCTCGAGATACTTGCCTTATCGCTTTAGGTGGTGGCATCACAACAGATCTTGGTGGTTTCTTGGCAGCAACCTACTGTAGAGGCCTTCCTCTTATCATGATTCCGACATCTCTTCTTGCTATGGTAGATGCTTCTTTGGGAGGAAAAAATGGAGTAAATACCCCCTATGGTAAAAACATGATTGGATGTATTTATCAACCTACAAAGGTCCTGATTGATTTATCTACTCTTCAAACATTACCTAAAAAGGAACTTAGCAATGGTTTTGTAGAAATGATCAAACATGGAGTCATTGCAAGTAAGTGCTATTTTGAATATTTAGAAAATCATGTAGATCAACTACTATCGCTTGAACCTACACTGTTAGAAAAGGCGGTCTTTGAAAGCTGCCTGATAAAAAAAAACATCATAGAAGCAGACGAAAAAGATAGTGGCAAACGTAACCTCTTAAATTTTGGCCACACAATTGGTCATGGTTTAGAACATTTATCAAACTATGCAATTTCTCATGGAGAAGCTGTTGCCATAGGGATTGTTGTAGAAAGTTATCTATCTATGCAGCTTGGATTTCTTGATGAAAGATCTTTTCAAAGAATATGGCGGATACTTTTAAATTATAAACTAAATTTAAAACTCCCCTTTACTGTCTGCTATGACACTTTATTCAATGCATTAAGCCTTGATAAAAAATCTCTACAAGGCAAGCCCCGTTTTATTATTGTTAATACTATTGGATCTACAGTCCTTTTTAATGCAATCCACTGCGTAGATATTAAAGAAGATCTTCTTAAACAAGCAATAAATTGGATGAATGATGCTTTGTGCTGTAATTAAGGGATCAAATATTTTAGACGCTAAAGAACAGATAAAACAAGCATCCGCATGGTGCAACCTTATAGAATTGCGACTTGACTATTTTGAAAACATAGATTTATCTCTTCTAAAAGAGCTCCTCTCTTTTTATCCTATCCCCATGATTTTTACGCTAAGAAGCGCAAGCCAAGGCGGTCACTATAAATACTCTGAAAAGCTTCGCTTATCTATCCTTGAAAAATTAGCTTCATTAAATCCAGCCTACCTAGATATAGAATATCATGCTCCCAAAGAATTTATTGAAAAAATCCTCTTAAAATATCCTAAAATAAAAATTATTCTGTCCTACCACAATTTTGAAGATACTCCAGCAAATCTTGAAAAAATCTATCAAGACATGACTGTAACACCTGCCTTTTTTTATAAAATTGCTATTACAGCAAAAAACTCTGTAGATGCTTTAAAACTTGTGTACTTTGCAAAAGCCTTAAATAAAAATATCATCGCTATCAGCATGGGTTTATATGGACAAATTAGTCGAATTATCGCCCCTCTTATAAGCTCACCTATCACCTATGTTTGTCTTAAAGAAACTTTCATCACCGCCCCTGGGCAATTAACAGCGGAGGAACTTATCCATCGATATAACTACCCCCTCTTAACAACTAAAACATCCCTCTATGGTCTTATTGGAAATCCCGTTGATCAAAGTATCAGCGATGTAACTCATAATCAATTTATGAAAACTACACACTTAGATGCCATCTATGTTAAAATGATCGTCAGAGCTGAGGAGCTACCTCTATTTTTAAACCTAGCAAAAAAACTATTTCGAGGACTTAGCGTCACGATGCCTTTAAAAGAGGCTATCCTTCCCTATCTAGATCAGATTGATCCTGAAGCTCATTGCATAGGTGCTGTCAATACCTTGTGTTTTAAAGAAGAGAAAATTTATGGATATAATACAGATGGAATAGGAGCTCTGAATGCTCTTGAACAAAAAGGCCCTATTCAAGATAAGCACATCTTGATTTTAGGAGCTGGTGGCGCTGCAAAAGCTATAGCCTACAAAGCTCTTCATAAAGGCGGTTTTGTAACAGTTGTTAACAGGTCTTTAGATAAAGCCCAAAAGATAGCGGACCATTTTGGATGCCAAGCAAATAGCTTAGAAAATATCATTTCCTTATCTCAAAAAGGTTATGATATTTTAATAAACTCTACCCCTCTTACTATGCCTATAGATGCTCAAGCTATCGTCGCGGGCAGCTTAGTTATGGATATTAAAACAAAACCTAAAGAAACGCCTTTTCTTGCTGAAGCTAAAAACAAACAATGTCATATCACGTATGGTTATGAAATGTTTATAGAGCAAGCTCTAGGTCAATTTAATCTTTGGTTTAAAGATAAACTAGAGAGCAGAAGCCCTGAAATTCTTTATCAAATCACAAACAGCATTCTCGATCGGATTTAATTGACTACAGGAGCTTCAAAACGTCCAATATGGGCCGGCTTACTATCAGTTAAAATCCCAAAATGAAGAAGCAAATACTTAACACCCATAGGAGTCATTAGCTGATCTGGATTATGAACTAAATCCATAAAAGTCGTCTGTATATTTGCAGATAAAGTATCTGCCTGATCCTTGGTAAATCTACCAGCTTTTAAGTGCCTTTCTATTTCCTCTTCTACTTCATTACTAATGAATTGACTAATTTGATTTTGAATCTCTCTATCCTTATTGTTCAAATAATTGGTCATTAGCTCTATCAACCGGTTCGGCGTATAAATCTTCTTAAATACATTTAAAAATTCAGCAGGCTGTTTATGCAGGTGCACTTTATTGTCTGGAGATCTAGCGTCATTTAGCTGAATGTGAATATCCGACAGGTTTAAAAGATTAATATCTAATCCAATCTGTGCACCTACTGTTTTACGTATATAGTTTAATGTCATCACAGGCTCTCTTGACAAAGAGTAATAATTTACAAAAAGGTCTTCTTTAATCTGCCTGTTCACTTCAAGTACAATCTGATCCACTGTTTCCATTTGACTCGATAGTGTTTTATACACCTTGAGAATCTCTTCATAACGCCTAGGAGCACAATGATCTGCTGCTTTTGATAAAGAGATCAGCGCTTCTTTTTTCATCTCTATAGATAGTTCAGGTTTTCTTAATTCAAAAATAATCCCTTTAAGCAAACCCTCCATAGCCTCTGCTACCTTGCCGTTATAGTTTTGTCGATCATTTTTATATTGTGTAATAAAACCAATATATCCAGATTGAATCCTTTGGCTAGCCATTTGGACTGTAATATCTCGAATTTGAGCACCCATCGCATCTATATGTAATATCTCAAATGGGGATCTGCCTATAAATACCTCATCAAATCTATGAAGAACTTCTTGAATTTGAATAGGAGGGTCTACTTGATTAGCTAAATAAATAAGCTCGCCTATATCTACATTTTTAGGTTGTCTATTTAAACTTTGCTCACTAATCCCAAGAGAAGTTTGAATCACTGGCAAAGAAGGTCTTTGGACAGCTGGAGAACTTTTATATGCATATACACAACTAATGCCTAATGTCAAAAGAGCAAGAGTCCCAATATGCAAAAGTAAAAAGGTCGGAAGTGATGGACCTGCTACAAGAATCTGCCAACGAATATTTAAGATATTTATAAAAAGTGCGTACTTAAATGCAGAGCCAAGATGCTTCAGTACAGACTTTACTGCAGTTTGCACACGATGTGCTAAGTTAGTTGCTAAATTTTGAAAATTATTTCTATTAAATACCTGCGAAAGCCTATTAGGTCCTTGTTGTAGATTTTGTACTCTCATCTTCAATCCCCTTTAATTTTCTTAATTTGATGTAATAATATACATGAAAC
>JBAWWQ010000123.1:0-5011 GCA_037146655.1 Chlamydiota bacterium
TATTAACCGTTATTACTTACTTAGCGCCACTTTGTAGCTCTATTTTGACTGGTAGTTTTGTGATTGAAAAAATCTTTGGAATACCGGGCCTTGGAAGTTGGTTTGTTTCAAGTATTCTAAATAGAGACTATACTGTCATTATGGGTCTAACACTTTTTTATAGCGCAATACTTATGACTAGTGTTTTTCTTGTCGATCTTATGTATTCTTGTTTAGATCCACGTATTAAATTACTCGGGAAATCTGCCTATGCATGAAATAGACCCTTTATTTTCAAAATCCTCGTTAGAAGAGTCCTTTAAACAACCTTCTAACACAATTCCAAGAATATCTTATTGGCAAGATGCTTGGAGACGTATAAAAATCAATAAATTTGCTATAGCTAGTCTTATTTGTTTAAGCCTACTTACTTTGATGGCAGTTATTGGTCCAATGCTGAGTTCTTACACATATTACGATACTCATCTTCATTTAAAAAACATAAAGCCATGTTCCTTGTTTTTATTTGGAACAGATGAATTAGGTCGGGATATATTTACAAGAATATGGTGTGGTGCACGTATTTCTTTATTTGTAGGTGTTTCTGCAGCTTTTATTGATATGGTTATAGGTGTATTTTATGGAGCTTTTTCAGGACTAATGGGTGGTAAAATAGATGAGTTTCTTATGAGATTTGCTGATATTTTATACTCTCTTCCTTATCTTCTTGTTGTGATTCTTCTAATAGTAATCATGGGACCTGGCCTTACTACTATGATTATTTCTATCACTCTTACAGGTTGGATTAATATGGCAAGGCTTGTAAGAGCTCAAATTCTACAACTAAAAACACTAGATTTTGTGTTAGCAGCACACTCTCTTGGTGCTTCTAAATCGCGTATTCTTATCAAGCATCTTATTCCTAATACCATGGGATCTATCATTACAACACTTACACTCACGATTCCCACTGCTATTTTTGCAGAAGCTTTTTTAAGTTTTTTAGGACTTGGTATTCAAGCACCGATTGCTAGCTGGGGAACAATGGCTAACGATGGGCTGTCTGCTCTTCGGTATTATCCTTGGCGCCTTTTTTTTCCAGCCTTTTTTATTAGTTTAACTATGCTATGTTTTAATCTTATAGGAGACTCTCTTCGAGATGCGCTTGACCCAAGGATCCGTTCATGACGCCTCTTTTACAAGTGAAAAATCTTAAAGTTGTATTCAAAACGCATTCTAATCTTATACAAGCTGTCCGAGGTGTTGATTTTTGTGTTTACCCTAATGAAACAGTAGGAATTGTTGGAGAATCTGGTTGTGGTAAAAGTGTAATGGTCAAAGCATTATTAAAACTTTTCTCATCTCCTTCTGCCTATATCGAACAAGGTGAGGTTCTTTATCAAAATCAAAATCTTATAGCTTTGCCTGAAAAACACTTAAGAAAAATACGTGGGCAAGAAATAGGAATGATTTTCCAAGATGCAATGACATCATTAAATCCTACAATGTCCATTGGAAAGCAAATCTTAGAAAATTTACTCTATCATTTTAAAATAAGTTTTCAGGAAGCTTATACAAAAACCTTATTTTTATTAAATTTAGTAGGTATTCATCCAATAGAACATACATTTACTCAATATCCTCATGAGTTAAGTGGTGGTATGAGGCAAAGAGTTATGATTGCCATCGCCCTTGCTTTATCCCCCAAAATACTTATTGCAGATGAGCCCACAACAGCTCTAGATGCAACGGTTCAAGCTCAAATTTTACAACTTCTCAAAGATATACAAGGTAAAACTCACACAAGTATTGTGTTTATCACCCATGACTTGAGCGTTGTTGCAGGATTTTGTGATCGTGTCATTGTGATGTATGCTGGAAAAATTATAGAACAAGGGTCTGTAGATCAACTTTTTCAAAATCCCCAACATCCCTATACAAAAAAACTATTAGAATCCATTCCTCGTTTAGATGCTTCTTCAGATAAACCTCTCAACCCCATCCGTGGTAATCCCCCTAATTTAAGTCTTCCCATTATAGGTTGTAGTTTTGCTCCCCGTTGTCCCTCTCCTTTAAATATATGTTTTAAGCAAGCTCCCCCTCTATTTTCCTTATCAAAAGACAGTATAAGTGCTTGCTGGCAACACGATCCAAGGAGTGTAATTTGACACCCCTTCTTCAGGTAAGACATTTAAAAAAGTATTTTTTTTATAAAGGAAATCCTTTTAAAGTTGTGGATGACATTTGCTTTTCCATAGAATCTAACCAAATTTTAGGTCTTGTAGGAGAGTCTGGTTCTGGTAAATCAACTCTTGCAAAAACTATTCTTCAGCTGTATAAGCCTACAAGTGGAGATGTCTTATTAGAGGGTGTTGATCTATCTTCTTTATCTACGAAAGCTTTAAAAGTTTATAGAAAACATTTTCAAATGATTTTCCAGGATTCGACCTCTTCTTTAAACCCTAGAATGACAATTTTAGAAATCATTAAAGAACCTCTTCTTATCCATAAAATTTACTCTAATAAAAAAAGAGTGGAACAGCGTGTACTTGAACTTTTAGAACTTGTAGGGATGCAATCTTATCATGCAAATGCTTTCCCTCATGAGTTAAGTGGTGGTCAAAGGCAACGAGTTGGAATAGCTAGAGCTTTATCTTTAAACCCTAAACTCTTAATTTGTGATGAGCCTATTGCTGCATTAGACATATCTATTCAAGCTCAGATCATAAATCTCCTTAAAACTCTTCAACAACAACTTGGCTTAACCTATCTTTTTATATCCCATGATCTAGCTATGGTCAAATACTTATGTACTCACGTTGCAGTGATGTACCTTGGAGTATTTGTAGAAATGGCAGAAGTTAAAGACCTCTATAAAAGAGCAGCTCATCCCTATACACAAGCTCTTTTATCCTCTATTGCTATTCCAGATCCTTTAATTGAAAAAACAAGATCGCGTATTATTATGCCCGGAGACATTCCACAACCCTCTACGGAATTAAAAGGGTGCGTTTTTTGCTCTAGATGTCCTAAAGCTATGGATATTTGTAAAATAAAAGCTCCTTTACCTAAAGAAATAGCACCCAATCACACTGTACGGTGTCATTTATATTAAAATTTTAAAAGTATAATTAAACTTTCAGTCTTGTATTTTTTTTGAAACTAATGTATTATTATTTATATTAAATATTTATATAAGGCGACTATGACAACATTAATTCAAAACTTAGAAAGTTGGCGGACTTGTACAAGAACGGCCTATTTATATGTAGAAAACCGCGATATAAAATTTTCTCCAGTAGACTTAGCTTCTAAAACAGCTAAAAAATTATCTGTTGGTCGTATTACGGAACTAGCCCTTAAAACAATTACTAACCAATCAACATTTGGTGATCTACGTGAAATTGAGTATTCTTTATTAAAAATAAAAACTTCTATTTTGTCTAAATATAGTTTAAGCAATTTTTTAGTAAAAAAATTATACAATTTACGCTCTGCATTTTACAACTCTCTATTAGGTTTTGGCTTTATTTCGTCGGCCTCTTTATTGGATAAAGCTATAGCTACTACTCAAGCTCGTAAAGCAAAGGTGCAAAATTGGCAATTCTCACCTCAAGAAAAGCGGTTATTTTCCAAAATCTTTACCACTAAAAATATACAAGAAATAGATCGATGGACAGCTAATCGTCTTATTGAGGTACAAGGCGTAGGAATAATTAAGCCCACTTTTTACGGAACAAATATTCCTGTTTTTGAACTCAACACTCTATTTCCAGGAAAGATTTTTAAATTCTGTACCCGTCAGTACTCAAATGGTAGTGATCGTTATCTCGAAAGTGATTTAACAAAGGAGGTGTGTAAAAAGTACAACCTTGATAAGTTAGTAATACCTAAATGCGCAACGTTTGATGTTGATTTCAGCAATAAAAACCTTTCTATTCTAGTTCAAGAAAAACTCCCTCTTGAAAATAAGCCTAAGATTCAACAAGAACAAGAAATCCAAAAAATTGCAGAACAATTAGCTGTGTTAATTTGCAAAACAAAATTTAGAGATGTTAAATTTGATAATATCCCTCTTATTAATACAGAAAACGGAATTTGTGTGGCCCTTATAGATTTGGAACCTCAGACTTTTCGTCAAGTCAGCATTAGAGAAGCTTTGATTGGATGGGATAAATTACCTGAATTTGGATTCTTTGGGCAAGAGTCGCCTGGGCTGATGAGGTGTTTCCCAAGGCATGCAAAAACCATTTATGAAACAGTCAAAACTCATCTTTCTTCTCAAGAATTTGACTCTATACAACCGCAGCTTCAAGAAGTTTTAAATAAAGCAGACAAAATAAAAATGCGCCATGAGGCAATCCAGGTACACCATATCCAACGAGGCATTACTAAAGAAAGTCCAGCGATCCCCTTAGAGGTTTTATCTCAATTACACTTAAATTTAAACGCAACAGACTTAGCTTCTTTTCAAGAAGCCATTTCTATTATTAATGCCACAATCATTAAACAAGCGAGGGATAATCCTGATTTAGTTTCTAGTCGAGAATACAGGATAACGCGCGATTGGGATCCAGAAAATAACATAGATCGATGGTTTGGAGCTATAAAAAAAATACTACCAAAACTTAAAGAAGCAGGTATAGTGCACTCTTTTTGTAATGGTGATGATTATATGAAGTCTGATCTTTATGTAACAGGGATTAATTTCCTTCGAGAAGATGATGTTATTATTCAATTTTAGTAATAATTATCACTTCATCTAACACAAAAACTCTTTGCATATATTCCAAAATAAAAAAATTTAGCACGTAATTGCAATCTTTACTTTGTAAAAGCGCCTTGTCTGGTTTAAGAGTCTCCTCTTCAACCCACCTCCTTTAGGGGTGGTATTTGACTAAACCTCATCTGTCTTTAATAAAGATGTATGAATTAATCTTTCATCATGTTTTACAGCGTGGATACCTCGTCCTTTAGGGCTGACTATTACCCACAAGTAACATTAGTTATTGAATGCCAAAATTCGGCAATC
>JBAWWQ010000124.1:0-4972 GCA_037146655.1 Chlamydiota bacterium
CGAGAAGATGATAACACATAATGTCAATTAAATCTAATCGTTATTAATTTAATAATTAATTGACTAATCAAAAAATAAGTTTATTTTTATTTAAAATCGATAATTTCTGAGGGGATTTTTAAAAAACCTAGTTTAGTAGAGCCGAGTGGCTTTATGAAGTTTTATAAAGAGATCTTCGGTTTTTAGGGCGATGCGGATATTTTCAGATAGGAGTTTGCGTGACTCATTGATGGGATTTTTAGCTAGATTTTCAGCATGCTCCTCGGCTAAAGATTCTAATAAGGCTTTTCTTTGAGAGGTTAGTGTGAAGCTTGGCATAGTTGTTAATGCTTTACTTATAATAGTTTTTTTAAAAGACTCTTTTACCAAAGGTTCTACTAAGTCTTTTTGTTGATTAAAGAGGTGTTGTTCAGACTCTGATAGGATAAGATGAGGTTTAGCATTTTTGACTAGTATTTCTTGTAGCAGAGATGGGATCTTTGGTTGATTAGAATTAGAAGCTTTGGTTATCTGCTTAGGAGGCAATCTGTTGTTTATATATAAGGGGGGAGAAAAGCTACGAATGGTCATTTGGTTAACTCTAGTAATAAATGTGGGATTTTTTCTTAAAACCTAGGTGTATTATTTTAATAGAATCTAACTTTTATTGAAAAGTATTATGATTATTCTAGCTGAATTTTAACAAGAATAAAAAACCAATTTAATAGCTTTGTTTTTTTTAAACATGCATTTCGTTAATTTTATAATTAAGTTAGTGTATTTACTATAAACCCTAAATCACTCGCTTTGGTTTTATCAAGATTGAGTAAGATGGGGTCTATTTTTTAGCAGCTTCTTGGCATAGTGGAGGTGACTATATTGTGGCAGCTTAAACTTGCAATAGAGATTGTTTGTCGAGGGCCTTTTCGTCTTTAAAGCGATAACCTACACCTCTAACTGTTTCGATCCAGTTAAAGTCTGAACTAAGTTTTTTCCTTAAAGATGCAATATGTACATCGATGTTGCGATCTACTATAAAGGCATCATCATTATGGACATCGTCAAGAAGTTGGTTTCTTGTAAGTACTTTTCCTCTACAAGCTAAAAGTCTTTTTAAAATACCAAATTCTGAAAGGGTGATCATAATAGGTTTGTCTTGTTTTTTTAGAGTATAGAGCTCTACATCGAGTTGGTATTCCCCGAATTCAAGGACCTTATGGGGTTTTTCTGTGTCTTTACCTCTTCTAAGAATGGCTTTAATTCTAGAGAATAACACTTTAGGAGAAAAAGGTTTAGACACATAATCATCTGCTCCTAATTCAAGACCTAAAATAATATCAATTTCATCATCTTTTGCAGTAAGCATGACAACTGGAATATTTTTTAGCTCGGAATTATTTTTGATTTTCCTGCACACATCAAAACCATTTTGACCAGGTAGCATGACATCTAAGATGATTAGGTCAGGTTTTTCTCTTTCTATTGCTCGATAACCGTTGATCCCATCAACTTCTACATGCAGTTTATAACCAGTTAATTCAGCATGAAGTTTAATTAAAGCTGCTATGTCTTCTTCATCTTCTATCAGTAAAATACGTTTCTTTTGGGTCATGAGCTAAAAGCCTCTTAGTTATCTATTAAGCAGAGATCTAAAAAAGCTTTATTTAAGCAGGTAGCGCAAAAAAATTCAGCAGAAATTTATATTTAAGGAGAAAGTTCATGAAATTTTGGTGAAGAGTGCATAAAAATAGTAGGAAAATAATAAAATAGTTTTTCTTTAAAAGTCTTTATGTCGCTTGTTACAAAATATTCATCAGCAACAGTGTCCTGGGCTGTATATAATAAATTATGTGTCTTTAGCTCCTTGGCAATATGGGAAGCGAAGTAAATTGAAGGATCTAGTATGTCTATAGTATGAGAAAATGCATTTTGAATGAATTCTTGATAAATAGGGAAGTGAGTGCAAGCTAGTAAAATTTTTTGAAGGGGCAGTCCTTTTAAGGGATGTAATATATGTTGAATTTCTTGAAGGATCTGACCTTTGTCGAGGGAGAATTCTTCGATAAGTTTTTCTAAGGGAGACCCGTTAATAAAATAAGAACAGGTGCTAGGCTGTTGATTTTTTAGAAAGTTTTGAAAAATACCAGAGTTGATGGTTCTATGTGTTCCTAGTACAACAATAGATGGTAGAGAAGAGAAGTTATTTAAAAGATCTAGGGTAATGGGAGTGATTTTTATTACAGGGATAGGGAGATTGTCTAATAGATCAGATGGGATACTACACGCAGTATGGCAGGCTATAATAAGTGCTTTAATCGGGTAGGAGAGGATTCTTTTTATATTTAAGTGCAAAATAGAGCGGAGCTCTTCTTCGGATTTAATTCCAAAGGGGCGCGAAGCAGTATCTGCAAAATAGAGAATGGGCTCATAAGGGAGAATTTTTTTTAAAGAGTTAACAACAGTCATCCCTCCAACACCTGAGTCAAACACAGCAATAGGGTAAAGAGGGTTTAAATCACTCATGGAGCAGAGGGTTTTGGTACGAAGATAGATTGACCTGAAAAGATTAGGTCATCTTTTAAATGGTTAAGTTTTTTTAAATCTTCGACAGAAACAGAGTAGGTTTTGGCAATTTTTTGTAGAGAATCGCCTTCTTTAATAACATAAGAATGTAAAGAGGTATTAGAGGAATCTTGAGCTAAAGCCTCTAAATTTTTCTTGATTTTTGCAAGCTCTTCGAATTTTTTATTTTGAAATAAAATAGATTTCTCCATTTCACAGATTTTATCTTTATATTGAGATAAAGCAGTGGTTGTTTCATTCGCATGGGAGCCAAGCTGTCTTAAATCTGCAATGATCTCATCTTGTTTTTTTTCTAAAGACCCAATTTTTTTGTTGTAAGTAAGGATGAGCTGTTGCAGCTCATCTAATTTACTAGATTGAGATTCTAATAGTTGCTGTTTAAGTAGTGCTAGAGTTTCTTCTTGATCAATGAGTTTACCTTCTAAGATATGTAGTTCAATATCGGAGGTATTAAGATCGTGTTTTAAATCTTCAACTTCAGTTCTTATCTTATGCAAAGTCATCTCTGTTTTATGACGTTCTTCTCTTGGAGAGTTAATTCCACTGCAGCTTGTAAGTAAAATAAGTGCTGCAAGATAAAAACAGTATTTCATAGGGCAAAGATCCTTTAAGCAAAATAATCGATAAGTGTACTTTGTTACTTCATAATTGTAGAGGTTTTTTCATAAATTTTGAATTCAGCACGTCTATTTTTTGACCAAGCTTCTTGGTTGTGGCCTAAATCAATAGGTAATTCTTTCCCAAAGGAGATTGTTAAAACGTGATTAGCGTCAACACCTTGATTAATAAGAGAGGTTCGAACATGGCTGGCTCTTTTTGTTGCTAGAGCTAAGTTGTATGCCTCAGATCCTCTTTCATCACAGTGGCCTAGCACAAAAAGATAAAGATCTTTATGTTGTTTCATGTAGTTAGAGATGTTTTTGAGTGTTGTTAAATCTTGTGGATCTTTAAGGGAGTGCTCATCTGTATTAAAATGGACGATCTTAAAAATAGCAGAGAGTTCATTTGATGGTTTTTTAAAGGCGTTAATTGTGGGCGCACCTGTTTCTAGGGCGCTTGGGATTACTTGAGTATTTTCCGAGTCATCTTGAGCAAAACGAGAAAGGACAGGGGATATTTCATTGATATTTAGCGGAATAAAATCGGCATCTGCTGGTCCATTAAATTCGTGGGCATCAGCAATCAACTTAGAGTCTGGATTTTGTTTAAAGAGAAGTTTAGATCCTCGTTGGATATAGTGACCTAGAGTTTTAGTATCTTCCCATGTAGATCCGGAAGAATGTCTACAACTAGTTAATAGAGTTGTTAGACAAGAGATAGATAGCACAACAGTTAAATATGAAAGACGCATAAAATTCCTCATTAATAGAATTTCTTCCTATAATTTAGGTTAAAACCCTGATGGTTGCCAAGTCGGATAATGTTTTTTACCTGAACCATTTGTAATTTTTATAGGTTTCTTTTGGTTTAAATTGATCAGATAGAGCTCAGAAGAGGAGTTATCTGCCGTATTAAACACTATATGCAAATTATTAGGTGCCCAGCAAGGATTTTCTTTATGAGAGGCTCCAGTTGTCAATTGATATTCTTGTTCTGTCTCAAAATCATAGATCCAAATTTGTCTAATCCCATCAGTTTTTGCACTGTAGGCTAATTTTTTTCCGTCAGGTGACCAGCTTGGAGAGGTGTTTTCCAAGTTTTTATGAGTTAAGCAGACTGCTTCAGGAAGATTTCTTCCTAGCGAATAATGGGGTGTAGTAATTACATAAATTTTTGGATGTTTATTTTTGTCAGATACAAAAGCGATTTTTTTTCCATCAGGGCTAAATGTAGGTGAGGCTTGAACTGATGAAGGGAAAGTATAGGCTTGTATAGGTTTGCCAAGTAGCCCTCTTTCTGGATGGATAGGCTGAACAAAAAGATCGGCTCTTCCTGAAGCATCGCAGATGAAAGCAATTTTAGAGCGATCTTTGGAAAGTGCTGGAAGCAATTGATTGCCACGTAGCTCAATAAAAGGCTTTGGATTAGAGCTATCTAAAGAAGAAATAAAAATTTTAGAAGGCCCTTTTTTATAAGAAACAAATAAAAACTGGGGTGGTTGGTTTTTGCGTGCAGGATAAAAAACAGGGGTAATACAATAGTCTCCTTCTGTTGTAATTTGCTTTGCATTAAAGCCGTCATAGTCACATTGCCAAATTTCAGATTGATATTTTCTATCATTAGAAGGGTTTAGATTAGGAGTCTGAACGGCATAAAGTAGTTTGGTAGAGGCTATTCCTTCTTGATTAAAGAAAATTTGGTGCAGAGTATCTGCAATTTTATGCATTTGCTGTCTATCTAAAGCTAGATTTTTTTGAAGGGTAATATTTTTAAGATGTTTAATATGAGAAAAATCTACGGAGTAGATCAT
>JBAWWQ010000125.1:0-4961 GCA_037146655.1 Chlamydiota bacterium
GTACTAGAGAGTGCAACCAATGTATCAATATATGGCCCTTCTTCCACCATCCTTGCCTGCAAGATCATGCCAAATCCTTCATAAAATTTGATAGCTCTTTCTAAATCTTGTACTACAATTCCAGTATGTCTAGTATTAATTATCATATAACTCTTTAATACTTACTGCAACAGCCGCGGCAAAAGTATCTACTCCTTCCATCATAGCTTCTTTCGAAATCATTAAAGGAGGGGCTAGTTTAATTGATTCTCTGCCAGTATGAACAACTAATAAACCAGACTGTAAACATTTTTCACTTATTAAATCACATAATTCACTTAAAGCTTTACCAGATGAATCATTAAAGAGTACAGCAGCTAGCAATCCTACACCCTGCACTGAAGAAATATAACCAGGAAATTTTGCTTTCAGCTTATTTAATGCAATGTGAAACTCAACACCTAATTTTTTTGAGTTGTTAATTAATCCATCTTCAATCAATGCTTGCAAATTAGCAAGACCTGCTGCACATACTAATGGATTAGCAGAATGAGTAGAACTCATAGATCCTACCCCAGGAAGATCCATTACTTCTTTACTTCCCAGTACAAGCGCCAAAGGCAGGCTTGAACTAGCTCCTTTTCCACATGCAAGCAGATCAGCTTCAACGCCATAATTCATATATCCAAACAATTCTCCAGTTCGACCAAAGCCAGCTTGCATCTCATCGAACGTTAGTAACAAATCATTTTCTTTAGCAAAAGCAGCTACTTCTTGCACAAACTCTTTTGGATAAAAAACAGCACCCCAACCCTGGAAAGTTTCCATCATGATGCCACAAAGGTCTTTTTTAGGATCAATGTTATTTTCTGTAATCAGTTTTTGAATACTATCACGAAAAAATTTACGTGGATCTGTCATAGCTTCATTGCGCCATGGATAAGGAAAAGGAAGATGATAAATATTGGGATCCAAGTAACCAATCCATTCTTTTTGTCCTGGGTTCCATCCCATCATCTGAGCGCCCATGGTTCTACCATGCCAATTTCCTTCAAAACAAAGAATTCCCCCTTTTCTTTTCTGTAATTTCTGACCATTCAAACGCATAAGTTTTAAACAGGCTTCTGTAGCTTCTGTTCCAGCTGATAATAAAAATGCTTTTTCAAATTGTTTAGGAATATGTGAAATCAGATAATCCAAATAAGCAGCTCTTTCGGGTGAAGTAAAGGTATAAGTATGTAATAAAGGCTTTTCAATAACTTTACGTAAAGCATCTACAATTCTTTTATTGCCGTGTCCTGCATTAGTTACAAAAATAGTACTTGAAAAATCAAGCCACTTATTTCCCCATGCATCATAAACTTGAAAGCCTTCAGCCCTATCCCAGATGATAGGAAGCTGGCCATGCATAGAATGCGATTCGGTTTCATATACCCTATTCAAAATGGGAATACTTTCTGGCACGGGAATGGCAGTAGCGATTGTTCTATAAGCAGTATTTACTTTTGCTACTATTTTTGGTTCATGTGAAAATCCTAATCCTGACATAAAATAAAATATTTATTATATTGTTTTTAAACGAATGAATTTAGAAAAATTAACAAAGGAGATGATTCCTTTTCCAATTGAAATTCTAGATAGTTAAAGTCATCCTTTGTATCTACCTCTACACAATAAGGTGATTCAAAAACTAGCATATTATTTCCATGAAGTGAACCTTCGTTAAGTATACAAGAACTTCTTATAATATCTACATATCCATCGGGCATATATACTGCTGGGAAGCTTTGTCTTGGCAGATTTACTTTCTCAGGTGTAAGATCATCCCGTAATCCTTTAAAATAACCTAGTTCATCTTTCAAAAACCATTTAAAAGGTGATTCGGGTGCTAGATGTCCTGAGCGAAGTGATGAAGCCTCTTGCTTGGTAAGAAAAAGCTCTATTGCTTTTTGCATAATATTTGGATCACGTAATGGAGTAGTTGGACGCAAGTGCATTAAAAATTCAGGAACTATTTTTTCATTTTCACTTAACCATTTAAGTGAATGTAAAAAAAGGTCCATATCCGTTGATTTATCACCAGATATTTCTTCAGGTCTAAGAAAAGGTGTTTCGGCACCATATTTATTAGCAATAGCTGCATATTCAGCTGAATCTGTAGAAACAATCACTCTATCTATACCTGGTGTCATCTTTGCTGCTACAATACTGAAAGCTATTAACGGATGACCTCCAAGTAAACTAATGTTTTTTCCTGGAACACCTTTTGAACCACTACGTGCCGGTATAATTGCTAACATACTCATATTGTACTATTAAAAATTTGTTTTTACCCAGTCAAATTGTTGCTTAGTAATAGCAACTCCTTCATCGTCCCTAAAAGCCTGTAAAATAAATGGCCCATCATAATCTAATTTAGCCAATACTTTGAAAAATGATTTGAAATCAGTATCCCCTGTACCTAGTAAAACAGATCCCCCTTTCAACTTTCTGTCTTTGATATGTATATCAGAAATTCTTGATCCATAGCTTTCGAATTCTTTTATTGGATCATAGCCTAATGAAGCACTGTTTCCGGTATCATAATTTACAGTAATCCGATTTGAAGCAAATTTGCTCAATAATGAACCGAATTCATCAGGACCCAGATCTGTTTCAAGGGAAAGATTAATCGAAAGTCTTTCAGCCAATTCTTGCATAGGTAGTAGCCTATTTAAAAAACGTTGTTTTGCAGGAGTATTATTTAATGAAGATTGATCGACACATGGAATTACAATATCTTTGATGCCAATTTTATTACAGTTATTCATCAACCTATTTAACACTTCAATAGACTTATCTCCTATTTTTATATCGGTGCAATGTAGAGGTGCTTCCATAAAATAATCTGCACAAACACTTTTTACTTCAACATTCGTTTTACCAATTTGTTCAATAATTTCATTCAACCCTTTATCACTCATCAATGGATTCAGTTCTGTATCATTATAATCAAGAATGAATTCAATATATTCAAAACCAATTTCAGCGGCAATCACAAATTCTTCTTTCCAATATCCTATAGGGTGGGCCTGATATCTACCATTATATTTTGGTAAAAGTCGACCTTGCATAACACCCAATGATTTTATTAATGGATACATTTGAATTAATTTATAATGTGCCTTCTAATTTTTCTAAAGCATACCAAAAACCCTCTCCATCATTCTTATGTCCCTGCCAAATCTCAGGAATAAAAGTTGCATCCGGACATCCCTTATTAAGAATATTACCCAAGCGTACAAAATCAATTTCACCCTCTCCCACTTGTAAGCCCTCTCCGTTAAATCCTTTAGCATCGCAAAAATGGAGGTGCGCAGTAAATGGTGCGATTTTTTCTGCAAATGTATAAAAATCTTGTTTGAAATAATTACAAGTAAGCATACTATGTGAAACATCAAAACAGATACGCAGATTATGTAACTTACAATATTTTACTATCTCATCAACATGTACAAATATGTTTTGATATCGCTGTCCTCCAAAATGCCATGGAAATGGAGCCATAGTTTGTGGAATTATTTCAACTCCTTCTAAATCAAGTTCATTTAGACTAGCAAAAAATTGTTCGTAATAAGATGGTAATGCTTTTTCATCGAAAGGGCCATCCATACTAAATCCACCTATATTGGCAACAATTTGCGGTCTTTTTTCATTAGGAAAATATTTTTTTAGTGCCCTTGTAATATTGATCACTTTTTTTGTTTCTTCCAAAGAATATTTACGATAGGCTTCATCAGGCGTAGCAAGATCCATCAAATGGCTGCCTTTAAATAGCTCTGGTGCATGAATTACAAATCCGCAATCATAAGGTCCTTTGAGAAACTGAGCAGGATCAAGATCCATATCTGAATAAGATAAATGAAATTCAAAAAGATTTGGCTTAACCAGTTCGTAATATCTTGCGAAATCATGATAACGCACCGGAACACCCCAGCGATGTTTAAATGAATACTGTCTTGGTTTAAATCTTGTATCCTTAATGTCACTTTCAAAGAAAAAATCTTCTTCCTGCATATCTCTTTTTAATTCATGGCCAATTAGTTCCTCATATTTATGTGGAGACAACCCTTGGCCTGGACTTAATACTTTAATATGTGCTGGCTTGAGTATAGTCCCTTTTTGAAGATTTGATGCAGCTACTAAACTTTTTCCAAGATTTTCACGATTAATCATTTCTCCTTGGCTCAAGCTTCTTTGTGATCCATCTCCAAGCGCTTCTTCAATCTCTCTGATGCCTCGGATCATTTCTTTAAATTCATTAAATTCGAGACTAGCAGCATGATCTGGCCCTTCCATATTTCTATCGAGTGTAAAATGTCTTTCTATCACGGATGCTCCTAATGCCACTGCTGCTATAGAGACTGAAATACCACGCTCATGTCCAGAATAGCCAACTAATGGGTGTATTTTTTTTAAAGAGTCCAGCCAATTTAAATTAATGTCATGAAATGGAGCTGGGTAGGTGCTATTACAATGTAGCAAAACAAATTCAATATTTCTTTTTTCAAGAAAAGCAACAGTTGTTTTTACTTCCTCAGGGCGGCTCATACCTGTAGAAAGAATCAATGGTTTTCCGGTTTGAGATAACCTATCTAATAATGGAAAATTTGTAAGATCAGCAGATGCTACTTTATAACCTAATACGCCGAATGACTCAAGAATTTCTACACTCGAAATGTCCCAAGGGGTACACAAATAAAGAATACCTTTTGATTTACAATAAATAGACAATTCTTTTTGCTGTTCTACAGATAATTCAAATCTTTGTAATAAGTCGATAATATATTCTGTGCCAAGATCTTCGCCGTTCTTACTCAAAGAACGCTGTCTGTATACTTTATCTAAATGTCGCATTTGAAATTTAGCACAGTCTGCACCCATTTCAACTGCTAAGTCTACCATTTTTTTTGCTGCATCAATATCACCATTATGGTTCTTAC
>JBAWWQ010000126.1:0-4957 GCA_037146655.1 Chlamydiota bacterium
AGCAATATTTAGTTTAGATGAATTGGCAAAAGGAGTTTTAATCGTAGATGTCCCACTTTATCATTATCGCACGCTGTATACGCTTTATGGAGACCTGTTAATTATCGCATGTTGTTTTAGTGTTTTTGGGTTTTTTGTTCTTCAAGAGGTCAAGCTTGTGCAGAAATTACGGTTTATAAGAAAATTAACTCTTGTTAAAAAAAAATAGCTGGGCTAATTTCTTGATAAATGTTCATTTGCTATGTTGCATATGGAAGATATTTCAATTATTATCTAGATCAGGAGTAACATCTTTTGACATTAGCAACAACTTTTTCAGCTTCATCTAAATCGAAAAAAATATCATCTTTAGGAAAAAATCAACGTACATTAGCTAAGCCAATTACGATGTCTGGATTAGGACTTTTTACAGGGCATAAAGTTGATATGACGTTAAAGCCGGCTGCAGAAAACACAGGTATACGATTTCAACGAATTGACTTAAAGGACCGTCCAATATTACCCGCTCATGTACAATTTGTGAAGGGTACTCCTAGATGTACCGTTTTAGGTAAAGATCATGTTTCTGTACAAACAGTAGAGCATGTGCTGGCAGCTTTAAAAGCTTATGATATCGACAATCTCTTAATCGAAATTAATGGACCTGAAGTACCTATCGGAGATGGTAGTGCAATGCCTTTTGTGGAATTGATAGAAGAAGCGGGTGTGAGTTATCAAAAGAGTTCGAAAGAATTTTACCATCTTAAATCTCCGGTGTATTGGTCACAAGGAGATGTTCATTTAGTTGCATTGCCCTCAGATGAATTTCGTATTAGTTATACGCTCAATTATCCAAATTCAGAAATTTTAAGAGCGCAATTTTATACACTTAGTATAGCTGAAGAAGACTTCAAAAATGAAATAGCCTCTTGCAGAACATTTTCTTTATATGAAGAGACTGTTCCTTTAATTGAAAAAGGATTGATTAAAGGTGGTTCTTTGGATAATGCTGTTCTTATTAAGGGTGGAGTTATTTTAAACCCTGAAGGTTTGCGATTTCCAGATGAGATGGCAAGGCATAAAATTTTAGATTTAATAGGCGATCTTTCTTTAGTAGGCTTTTCTTTTTTTGCACATGTTATAGCAATTCGTTCCGGTCATTTTTCAAATACAGCTTTTTCTAAAGAGCTGTATAATCATATTATGATGGAGCACGCTGAATGACTATAGAAGATTCTTCTCAAGAACTTGTTTTTAATATTAGGCAAATACTTGAAATTTTGCCACATCGATATCCGTTTTTGCTTGTAGATAAAATTGTTCAGTTAGATTTAGAAAAAAGTGAAATTATTGGAAAAAAAAACGTCACGATGAATGAGACGTTTTTTCAAGGGCATTTTCCGGGAGTGCCTATTATGCCTGGTGTTTTAATTTTGGAGTCGATGGCTCAGACAGGGGGTATCCTTATTCATCAAAAGGGATATCAAGAAAAAATCGCACTTTTATTAACTGTGAATCAGGCTAAATTTAGAAAACCTGTATTTCCTGGCGATGATTTATTTTTACACGTACATATATTACATCTTGGCTCTAAAGGAGGCAGGGTAATGGCAAAGGCTCTTGTGAATAAACAAGTAGTTGCTGAAGCCGAAATTGGGTTTGCCTTGATGGACAAGGCAAAACTTTAGATAGACCTGGCAACGGGTAAGTAGTTGCGTAAACGATTTAACATAGAGATTTGGCAAACATGTCTAATATTGATGCAAGAGCTGTGATTGAACCCGGAGCTATTATTGGCCAAAATGTTACTATAGAACCTTATGCGGTTATAAAGGCTAATGTTATAATTAAAGATGACTGTGTGATTAAATCTCATGTTTATCTTGATGGTAATACAACAATTGGTAAAGGTACCGTAATATGGCCTGGAGCTAGCATAGGGACAAAGACGCAAGATTTAAAATTTCGTGGAGAGACCACATATGTTACCATTGGTGAATATTGTGAAATTCGAGAATATGTAACAATTAATGCCTCATGCAATGAGGGCTCTATTGTTAAAATAGGCAACCATTGTTTGCTTATGGCCTATTGTCACGTAGCACATAATTGTGAGGTGGGAAACCATGTCATTATGGCTAATAACTCTATGTTAGCAGGTCATGTTATTTTAGAAGATTACGTTATTATTGGAGGGATGACACCGATTCATCAATTTGTGAGAGTTGGTCGTTATGCAATGGTAGGTGGGTTTAGTCGAGTAACTCATGATATTCCTCCTTATACAATTGGGGCGGGCTATCCGTATAAATTGGGTGGGCTTAATTTAGTGGGATTAAAAAGGCATGGAATTTCTATGCAGATGCGTCAGCAGTTAACTAAAGCCTTTAAATTGACATTCCGATCAGGGATGCACTATCTTGAAGCGTTAAGTCTTTTAGAAAAAGAATCTCGATCAGATGTCTTAGATCATTGGATTTCTTTTTGCAGAAATAGCAAAAGAGGATTTCCTCATACACGCTCTTTAGCGGAATCTTCTCAAGAAGATCAGGAAACATTAGAAGAATCTGAAGAAGTTGTGGCTGATAGAAATTAATGAGAATTGTTTATTTTGGCACCCCAACAATTGCAGCACATATTCTTGAGTGTTTATTAAAGCACAATATCAATATTGTGGCTGTTGTGACAAAGCCTGATAAAAAACAAGGACGATCGCAGCAGCTGCAGCCTTCTGCCGTTAAAACTTTTGTTCAAAGCAAAGCTCCGCATATTCCTATTTTAGAACCTGTCAAAGTATCTACGGAAGAATATAGGGATAAGCTTGCAGCTTTTAATGCAGATTTATTTGTAGTGGTTGCTTATGGGGAGATTGTTAAACAATTAATTTTAGACATTCCTAAATTAAAATGTATTAATGTTCACGCTAGCCTTCTTCCTAAATATCGAGGGGCCGCTCCTATGCACCGAGCTATTATTCAGGGAGAAGCAGAAACTGGTATAACAATTATGGAGATGGTGTTAGCTTTAGATGCTGGAGCAATACTTCATGTAGAAAAAACTCCTATTTTAGAAAATATGACAGTAGGCGAGTTGGAAATTTCATTAGAAAAATTAGGTTGTCAAGGTCTATTAAAAGTATTTGAGGATTTTCAGCATGGGCGTGTTATTTCAAGGGCCCAAGATGAGCGTTTTGTTACTTATGCCTCTAAAATTACCACAGAAGAATGTGAAGTAGATTGGAATCGCCCTTCACAGGTATTACATGATCTTATACGTGGAGTAACGCCATTTCCTGGTGCATGGTGCTCGATTAAAATGTCTCCTTTTGGAGAAGGTGATAAAAAAAGATTAAAAATCAAAAAAGCTTTAATTGTGAAAGATCCTTTTACAGGAAAGTCAGGAGATATTTTAAAATATGATCATGACACTTGGATTGTAGCGACACAAGATGGGGCTATTCAGTTGTTAGAAGTTCAACTAGAGGGCAAAAAAGCATGCTCTGCTAGTGAATTTATTCGAGGCTATGCTAAGCCTAAAATGGCTTAGTTTCGTCTATAAATTTCTTTGAAAACTTAAAGTAAAATTTTCTTTGTGTTTACACGAAATTAACAAATCGCGTAAAATCGCCCCTCTTTTAATGATAATTTTTTAAGGAGATGAGATTTTATGAGTATCGCAGCCGTTAATGATATTAATGATATAGAAAGAAGGGCGTTAGATAGTACGAATATCGGTCCATGGGAGTATGCTAAAGAACTTTTAGCCAATCGTGTATATTTATGCTTTCAAGCGACTAAGTTAACTTTAGAGTTTGTCGGTAAAGGAGTTGGACTAGCTAATGTGGTTCTGTCTCCTATTTATACAGGTTTTGGAAAGCTTACTGATACAGAAGCACTTGTCTTTTTCTGTAATGACCTTTTGGCATTTCCTGAGCATTTTCAAAAATTATCAACCAAAATTACTGGATGGAAAAGAGGCGATCTAAATGCGGGTGCAGTCAATAATCAAGCTAGAAAAATGTTTGCACATATAGCTTGTACGGTGGGGGATTATGTTGATTCTTGTTCTACACTTAAAAAATTAAATGTCAACGTTGAGCCTTTGGTCTTCTTTGCTACTAAAGAGACTGTTGAAAAAGTGGCTGGTGTTGCTGGCGTAATAGGATCTACAAGTGGTATTTATGATTATTTTACAGATAAAGAACAGTCTTCAGTGGCTATGCTTGATCCAGGCTTAGATAGGATTAAACAATCTTTTGTAGAATCTAAAAAGGTTTGGAATTTAGCAAAAAACGTATCAATTTTAGCTTTAAGCTCAGCTGCTTTATTATGTTGGACGTTGCCTGTAACGTTGTCTATTGGATTATCTAGTTCTATTTTAGGGTCTCGTATGATGTCTTATTATAGGGATATTCAGCTAGGGGCCATTGATAAAAGCCACATTCAGATGCAAGCAGCTAAAAAAATATTTAAAAGTTAATAAAACAGGAGATAGCTATGACAACAGCAATTAATAACGAAGTAAGCGATTTAATCCCTGTGGATATGTATAACAAGACCTCTGATTGGGCGTCTGACAAGGCTAAGTATTTTTGTGAAGCTCTTGCAAATATGACGTTTTATTTAAGTAAAATTCCTAAGTTTACTGTTCCTGGTGTTGGGTATGCGTATGATGGTTCGAAGTCTTTTGTGGATGCAGGCAAGCAATTAGGAAATTGTAAGACATTTCTTTCTCTGCCTTCAGCTATTAAGGGGGCTATGGGTCTTTATGAAAACCTTCAAAAAAGTGGAATAAAAGCACGTAATCTGATCGGAGATGTAGCTTATTTGGTGGGAGATGGGTTAGATTCTCTTAAAGGAATTAGTACGTTCATATGTGAAAATTGTAAAACTCCTGAAGAGCAAGGGGTTTTTTATAAAATTTTTAATAAAACAGGGGTTTTTGAGAAGGTTTTCTCTAGAATGGATCTGATTAAGAA
>JBAWWQ010000127.1:0-4927 GCA_037146655.1 Chlamydiota bacterium
TTCTTATATTATACAGCATCCTATTTTGCGTAGTGATCTACAAGAGGTGCACAGAAGTTTTTTTAAGTGGCGCAAGTTTTTAGAGTTTTTTAGACGTCGCATGACGGAAGAATTTTATAAGGACAACTTAAAAAATTATACCCCAGGATTTTGTGATACCTTGCATGTTAAAAAAGATGTAGTCGATCATTTTATTTCTCATAGAGATTGGGAAGGATTAATTAAAGCTGTATTATATTGAATAGCTTAAGGGAAAACGCCTATTTTTTTTAAGTGGATTAAAAAACTTGTTAGACTTTATATTGGTCTAGTAACTTTTTTTTTATTTTAACCACCTCCTGAGGATGGTTATATTTAATAAGTGATTTTTTTAAAAAAATTAATACAGGAGCGCGCTTTCCCCACTTAAGTTGAAGTAAGAGGTCCAAGGCGTGTTAATTATGGGATTAGACTCAGTAAAACCTATTAAACATTCTACACATCATCAAGCTTCTGCGGAGCCTTCTATTCATCATAAAGCAAAGGCTGGCGTTGCAGCTATGAGCAGTTCAGAAATAGTTTCTGCGGATAAACCAAAGCCTGAGAAAAGGCGGGCTGTTCATGATGTGGTTAAAGTCAAACATGCTAGATTAGATCCACACTCTATTACTCATGAGCAAGTGGTGGTTTTTAAAGAAATATACACCACTTTAGCCACGGCTAACCTGGCATCTCTTGCTTTGCAAACAAGAGATATACAGGAGAAATCAAAAATAGTTAAAGATGTTCACCCACTAGCATTTTTGCATTTAATCCATTTAGATCACAAAATTAAAGAACATTTAGTTGTTCTTAAAAGCAGTTGGGTGATTACTCAGCCATGGACAAGAACCCATGAAGATTTTGCAATAAAAATGGGCGAGCACAAGAAAAATGATAATTTACATTTAGAGTTTTTTTTAGAAAAATTGGATAAAGCTTTGCACGCTCCCGTTCGAGAAAAAATTGAAAAAAATCAGTTTAAAGATTTATTAGAAATGTTTTTACCAAAGTAAGGAGGGCATGTGGAAATACAACCGAGTATGAATGAATACTATCGAGATTATAGTGCCATGCAGGACTTTCAATATAGTATTTTGGAGTCAGTCAGTCAAGATGCGGACTCTTTAGTAGTAGCGACTCGTTATGGGCATGATTTAGCTAAAAAAGAGTTAAAGCATAAAAAAGCAGGGGATAGTCCAGTCCAGCATCCTTTTGGCAATGAGTTTGCTATCAATGCTCAAGAAATACATGTTGTAAGAAGTATTATTGAATATATGGATAGTAAGAGCACATTAGCTTTGGGATTACCTGCGAATCAAAAGCATCTTAAAGATGAAGGAAAGAAAATTGATCATGTTCACCCTCTTTGTTTTATTTGGGCAATTATTAGCCAAGAAGATTTAAGAGGAAAGCTTAGGTATTTCAGAGACAACTCTGCATTTGCTTTAAAATGGAATGGATTTTTAGGATATTCTTCTTTTCATGATAAGGGTTTTGGAAGGAATATGGAAAAATATTATAACCATCGAGATCCCCAAGAGTACTTAAGAGAATTTGAGCTTTTTTATGTAGCTTTAGGGTTAAGACCTGAGGCTGTGAATTCTTATGCTATTTCTAAGAACTGGCGAGATTTTGCATCAGCTCTTGTAGATGAGTCTTCTTATTATTAAACAAGATAAGGTCGTACTGTATTTAATAGAGTCGCAGGCGTAATAAGTTTTGCTCCTTTGTGTTTTTCTAAATAGGTCGCATTTCCATATTCCCATTTAGGCATTCCTGTATAAGAGTGGTTTTTAGATAGAGGGCTGTAAGAAAGGAATTTTTCTAGAGAAGAGCCGTTGTTGTCATGATGGATTAAGATTTTTCCTCTGGCGACAGTTAGAAGTTCCATTGCTGTAATGCCACCTGATTTTGTGATAGTTGTGTGGCTTTTAAAGTATAAAGGGGCTATTACGCCATCTTGTTGAGAAGACATTGGAATAATTTTTAAATGAGCAGGATAATCTTTTGTTTGTGTTATGAGGGTATAGATCATCTCTTGTAAAGAAGGCGAAGTTGTTTGAGAGCAAAACACAAAGAGGTAATAATTTACCGATGTATTCGCTACTTGTTTCATAAGAGTAATAAATTGCTCCACATAATTTAGTGTAGCTTCTTGGATGGTTTGACTCCCTAGCATAAGAGTTGTTACAACATCTTCCGGTAGAAGGGTGAGATTGAAATTGAGGTTATCAAAGGTGGCAGTTAAAGGGTGCTTGGGTGAGTTGTTATAATTAATAATTTTATGAAGGATAGTTTTTTCGCTGTCTGTTTTTAATTGGATATGAAGGACTAAAGGATCGTTAGTCGGTGGTTTTTCGTGGTAGTATTTAAAGCTAGGGCGGATAGGAAGGTCTCCATAAAAGATATTTTCATTAGAAAGACCTGCGTTTTTTTTCCAAAATTCTTCCGGTGTTTCATGCTCTGTTAAGAGAGGTGGTATACTTTGCAGCTTAATTAAAGATCGATTTTTTTTAGGAAGTCGTTTAATGGGTTTTAAATAATAAGCGGCGTGTTTTGTAGGCAGCTCTGTTAGGATTTTTTCTAAGACTAGATTTTTTTTCGTAATAAAAGAATAGAGTCTAATGGCTTGAATAATGGCTGATAAGCACAGCGGCTGCGTATCGATAACTCGTTCTATCTTATATTTAAATAACTTATGAAGAATTTGCAGAAAAACAGGAACCCAAAATAAAACATCAAAAAGGGGGACCATATTGATCCATAATTCAAGTCCTTTAACACTTCCTTTGCGTTGGGCCGTATTCCATACGTAGTGGATCATGAACCATCCTAGCCATTTTCCACCGGCTTGTTGCAAAAGATTATGAACGATAATAGGAGTGGGAGGAGTTTTTGATTGCTCCTCCAAGATTTTAGCATTTGCAGCTTGTAAATGACCACCACCACCAGATGTTGTAATTACAAGTAAATTGCAGGGTCTTTTTGTATCAGCAGAGTTCATAAGGATTCTACACCGTTTAGTATGCGACACGTTCTAAATAAAACACTAAAATAAGTACAAATCTTGCGAGAATTAATCTTTCATTGAAAGGAGAAATTCTGCATTACTATTTGTTTTTTTCAGTCTTCCTATTAAAAGGTTCATGGCATCTAAGGGCGTAAGATCGGCGATAGCTTGTCTAAGAAGATATACTTTTTCTAATTCATGAGGATGGAAAAGAAGCTCTTCTTTACGTGTACCGCTCTTAATGATATCAATAGCTGGATAAATTCTGCGATCGGATAAACGTCGATCAAGAACAAGCTCCATATTGCCTGTTCCTTTAAATTCTTCATAGATGACTTCATCCATCTTGGACCCTGTTTCAATCAAAGCTGTTGCGATGATTGTTAAGGAACCGCCATGCTCTATGTTACGTGCTGCTCCTAGAAATCTTTTAGGCTTATGAAGGGCGCTAGCATCCACACCACCTGTTAGAATTTTTCCTGAGTGAGGTTGAATGGTATTATACGCTCTAGCAAGACGTGTAAGAGAGTCTAGTAAGATGATGACATCGTGTCCAAACTCAACTAAACGGCGAGCTTTTTCAATAGCCATTTCAGCTACTTGTGTATGTCTTTCTGGAGGTTCATCAAATGTTGAAGAGACTACTTCCCCTTTTACCATGCGCTGCATATCTGTAACTTCTTCTGGACGTTCATCGATTAGAAGGACAATTAAAATGCATTCAGGGTGATTTGCTGTAATAGCATTAGCGATATGTTGTAAAAGAATAGTTTTACCAGTTTTTGGTGGAGCCACAATTAAAGCACGTTGTCCTTTCCCAATAGGAGATGCTAAATCTAGAACACGCATATCTATCTTTTCTTTTGAAGTCTCCATAATGAGACGTTGCGTTGGGAAAAGAGGTGTTAGGTTTTCAAAAAGGATTCTGTCTTTAGTTGTTTCAGGATCTCTTCCGTTAATGCGGTCGACTTTTAAAAGAGCAAAATATTTTTCTTTTTCTTTGGGTGAGCGAATAGATCCATAAACAGTATCTCCTTTACGCAGATCAAAACGACGAATTTGTGCTGGAGACACGTAAATGTCTTCTGCAGAAGGGAGGTAATGGTAGTTTGGTGAACGGAGAAATCCAAAGCCATCGGGTAGAACTTCTAATACACCTTCTCCAACAAGCAGCTCTTCAGGTCGTTCGGATTTAGTTTTGACAATTTCAAAAACCATTTGAGATTTTGTTAAAGAACCTAAATTTTTAACCCCAGTAGTTTTTGCTAAGTGGCTCAGGTCATCAATATTCATTCTTTGTAGATCGGAAATTTTTGTGATGACAGTAGGTTGCACAGGTTGAGGTGGTTGAACAACTTGAGGAGGTGGGGTTGGGTGCACGGGCTTTTTCGGCTGAGTAATAGGTGGAGGTACAATTTTATGGGGCATTGCTGGTGGTGGTGTTTCCATTTGTGTAGGTTCAATTTGAGGGGGGGTGGTTTCTTTGTCCATTACATTTCATGCTCCTTAAAAAAGGTTATGTCTTGAATTGATATATTTAGATCGTGAATAAGATCTAAGTGATTAGAAAAAATGATGTTAATTTTTTAAACTCTAAGAATGATTGGTTTCTATAGTTTCTATGATTTTTTGTACTTGGTTTTTTAAATCTTGTAAGGTTCCGTTGTTTATAATCACAAAATCAGCTCGTTTAGTTTTTTCCTCGGAAGAGAGCTGCCTTTGTTTACGTAAAAAATACTCTTCAACGCTTAAGCCTTTGGCTAAGCAACGCTTTTGACAGATTGACTGCTCAGCAGTAACTGTAATCACGGTATCGAAAAAAAACTCCCAACCAACTTCGAATAGTAAAGGAACTTCTACAACAAAAAATTTTTTATTCCCTAGTTGATTTATCTC
>JBAWWQ010000128.1:0-4907 GCA_037146655.1 Chlamydiota bacterium
TAGATAAAGTGTCTAGGCCATGGTAAGAAAGGGGCGCTATTTGATGGGCTAAGTAGCCAATAGCTGATAAACCGACGGCTGTTTCATAAGCGCTTGAAAATGTTATCTTCATATTAAAATCAGATAGGGTTTTTAAAAATGAAGCGTTTCTAAGAAGAGGCATATCGATAGTTGGCTTGAATTCACAGGCTTTAAGTGTTGGAAGAGATAAAAAAGGCTCGATTCCATAGAGTCTTAACCCTTGTTCAATAGCTATAGGATAAGGATGGCTTTTTGCAAGGGCAAAAAGATCAAGAGGGTTATCTAAAGGATCTTCTAGATGCTCAAAAGATATAGGAGCAAAGTTATCACAAAATCTTTGCATCTTTTCTAAAGACCACTTCTCATTAAAATCGAGTATAAGAGGGACTTTAGTGATAGATAGAGCAGCTTTCACTAAAGAGATTGCTTTTTCTAGAGGGTAAGAACCGAGTTTGATTTTGACACAGTTAGATAAAGATAAAGAGGTGAGTTTATCTAGGAGTTTAGCGCTGGAGGCATCATCTTGATAAGGGATGTGGATAAAGCGGCGAATAGGGATAGAAAAAGGATAATTTATAGGGTTAGATATTTGATAGTAAAGAGAGTAGAGGGCAAATTGTAAAGAAGGATAGAGCTCATAGCTTTGATCCCAATTATTAAAATCTTCTAAAGATTGAATCTTTAAAAGATAGGGAAGTATTTCTTTTAGTTGAACAAGAACATCGTGAAGAGATTCTTGATTGTAATCCGGTAGTGGAGAACTTTCAGCTAGAAGGGTTTTGTCATGGAATTTGTAAGATAAGATGACACCAGTTCTTTGTTTGTAAAGTGGACTTTTTGTAGCTAAATTATAGGTGTAAAACTCCAGCATTTAGATAAGGTAGCCTATACAAAATAGTCCTGTATAAAGAGGGACTAACTTTGCTGTTTTGATAAATACGGTTTGTAAAATACAAGGGTCATCAGTTTGAAAAACAGTTTTAATTAAAGGGATTGCTACAAGTGTTGATAAACTTGCGCTTAAGCAAAAGATATGAGCATGGGTATAAAAAACCAAAACAAATGGGATGCAAAAAACAAACCATAAAGAAAGAAGATATTGGATTTTTCCATAGAGCATACCAAAACGTACCACAAGGGTTTTTTTATTGGCTAAAGCATCACCTGCTCTATCGCGTAGATTATTCATTGTAAGAGGCCCAAGTCCTAGCAGACCTGGTATAAAGGAAGCTATGATGACTTCTGTAGAAATATGTAGCGTTTGTAAGTAGTAGCAGCAAATGGTTGCGACAGGACCATAAAAGATAAGAACAAATAGGTCTCCAAGACCTAGATAAGCTAACGGAAAGGGTGGGGCGGTATATAAAATGCTAAAAGCTATACAAAGAGCTCCAATTACAAGTAATACAGCTCCTGCATGTAAAGCTAAAATAAAGCTACATAAGGCTGCTAGTGTAAAACAGCAAATAAATGCAAATTTCATAGCTTGCGGCAAGATAAGTCCTTGCTGCAAAACTTTATAAGATCCTTTTCTAGAAGCAGTGTCTGCCCCTTTTAAAAAGTCAAAGTAATCATTAGAGTAGTTTGTTCCGATTTGAATAAAAAGAGCCCCTAAGATAGTCCATAAAAAAATAAGAGGATGAAAAACTCCTTTTTGAAGAGCTAGGATTGTTCCTATTAAAATAGGTGCAGCTCCAATAAAGAGAGTTTTAGGTCTTGCTGCATGTATCCAAAGCTTAGCTGAAAGCATGGTTTAAGGCCTTTTTGGAAATCTAGAAAAATTGGGAGCTCTTTTTTCTAAAAAAGCACTATGGCCTTCTTGAGCTTCTTGACTCATATAATAAAGTAAAGTAGCGTTGCCAGCTAATTCTTGGATGCCGGCTTGACCATCGCAGTCTGCATTAAAAGCAGATTTTAAGCAGCGTATGGCCATAGGTGAGTGTTTTAAGATGTCTTTACACCAAGCAACAGTTGTTTCTTCAAGCTTATCTAGTGGGACAACTGTATTGATAAGCCCCATTTGAAGTGCTTCTGCTGCGCTGTATTGCTTGCAAAGGTACCATATCTCTCTAGCTTTTTTTTGTCCTACGATACTTGCTAGATAAGAAGCTCCAAAACCACCATCGAAAGAACCAACTTTTGGACCAACTTGTCCGAAGACGGCGTTTTCTGCAGCAATTGTAAGATCGCATACTACATGAAGCACGTGTCCTCCACCAATTGCATAGCCTGCAACCATAGCTATAACAGGTTTTGGGCAAGAACGAATTTGTCTTTGAAAATCTAAGACGTTAAGGCGATGAACCCCATCATCATCTATATAACCAGAATCACCCCGGATCCTTTGATCACCCCCTGAGCAAAAAGCTTTTTCACCGGCGCCTGTTAGGATAATGACACCTATGGTTGGGTCGTTGCGTGCATCGTAAAGGGCGTGCATCATTTCTTCTACTGTAAGAGGACGAAAGGCGTTATGGACCTCTGGTCTGTTGATGGTGATTTTTGCGATTCCTTCATGTTTATGGTAAGTAATATCTTCATATTCAAAATATTGCTTCCATTCTAGGGTGTTTCTAAGCTCTTTAGTCTGCATAAACCTATCCTCGTACAATATTGTAAAGTAGTGTAATATAGCTTTCAAAAAAGCTTAAATCAATCTTATTTTGAAAAAGGTCAGGTCATGGAAGAGGTACAATTAACACTTCCTCCCATAGCAGATGGAGAAGATAAAAGTTCAGCCCTAGGCAATAGGGTCAGAAAGATTTATCGTCATTTAAGGAAATGGGCTAAAAGAACAGGTACAGATTGTTTTCGTCTGTATGATAAGGAAATAGGGGAATATCCTCTTGCCATTGATTTTTATGCAGGAAGATTTTGTGTTCATTATTTCTCTACTGCACGTGAGATAGAGCAGCCTCCACAAGATTTGATTGATGAAACGGTGAAAGTTTTAGTTTCCATTTTTAATGTTACACCCGAGGCTATTTATTGGCGTATTAGAGCTAAGAGAAAGACGACACGTCAGTATGAAAAGATAGGTGAATCAAAAGAGTTTTTTCCAGTATATGAGTATGGGGTTAAGTTTTTAATTAATCTTGAAGATTATCTAGATACAGGTCTTTTTTTAGATCATAGAGAAACAAGGCATCGGGTTGCTTTATGCGCTAAGGGGAAGCGGCTGTTAAATCTTTTTGCTTATACATGTTCTTTTAGTGTGCAAGCAGCAGCAGCTGGAGCACTTTTCACTAAAAGTGTTGATATGAGTAATACCTATACTCAGTGGGGCAGAGAAAACTTTGAACTTAATGGTTTTTCTTCTAAAAACCATGAAATTATCTGCGCTGATTGTTTGAAGTTTTTAGATGAAGAAATCTACTCAAAAGCTAAGTATGACCTTATAGTGATAGATCCACCGACTATATCTCGTTCTAAAAAGATGGATCAGCTTTTTGATGTACAGATCGATTATGTATTTTTAATTACAAAAGCTTTAAAACTTCTTGCAAAAGAGGGATGTATATTTTTTAGCACCAATTCTCGTAGATTTGTTTTTGATAAGGATCTTTTTCCAGATTGTACTATTACAGAAATCTCTCACAAGACTCTTCCTATAGATTTTCATGACCCTAAAATCCATAGATGCTGGACTATTTCATAAGCGAATTTATATTTCGATATTTTTGTAGTACTCTAAAAATGTTTTGTCAATAATTAATTCGCTACCTTTTCTAATATCTAAGTTTGCTTTACCAAATTTTTCTTCTATTTCTTTTATAAGTAAACAGGTTTGATCAAAATGGTTGCTTTTGCACCAATTATAGATATAGGCTATTCCGAATTGTTTCATATTTTTCTTTTCTACTTTCCAGCTAAAATTTTTATCCTTACAGCACAGTTTAAAAAGATTTTGAATGGATTTTGGAAAGTCATTTTCTCGACGATGTTTTAAAGTTAAATTTTCCCGATATAATCCAAGAGGCTTTAGTATGTTTTTTTTTACAAAATCAAGCATATGTAATATAAGGGCTACAAAACCTTTGGTGCCATGGGATTCAAATTTGAAAGCAACTGAATTGATTATCCCTTTTTGCATGATCCTATTTTTAATCTTAGGGGTATCGATAGGATGAATCAATGCTGATTTCATGCCGGCAGCCAAGGGAAAGTTAGATTTAGGAGAAACATCGATCCCATATCCGGTACTTGCTGTTAATAAATTGCCTTTTTCTGCTCTACCGCCATAGTGAGAGGAGCCTCTTTTATAAGCTGCATTTTGTAATTCTTTAATTAAATTTGGATTTTTTTTCAGAACATCTTTAGTAAGCACAGCTGTACCATTTGTAAAAGGGGTCTTAGTTCTTGTTGCTGCATCAAATTTTATAGCCCAATCAATAGCAGAGATTTTTTCTATTACATTTACAAATCTAATATCTCCATCACCATTTAGAAGCTTTATTCCTTTTATTGCAAGTGACTTAGCTTTTAAGTAGTCGACTCCTATACAGTAATTGCTAACATATTCTTGAAATAATTTTTCATCTACGTGATTTTCTAATGTTCTATCGGATGGTTTTTTTCCCGATGACACCTGTATTGGCTCGTTGGTTCTAAAAAAAATATTTAAATTCAACATTAGATAACCTTTTTAAGGTGTTGCATAATTGTAATATTTGTTTAAATTTTAGCATAAAATATATTTTTTTATTAATAATAAAATTATTTTTATTATAAAAATAGATCTTAAGACTGGGAGTGGAAGGAGCAGTGGCTGCTCCTTGATCTTTATTTAAAGCTTCTTGTAACAGGTTTGTGATATCGCTCGTCTGCGTCATCTGAGCTATCTTTGGAGCTTGGGTTGATCCCTATGGATGCAAGCTCTCTTGCTC
>JBAWWQ010000129.1:0-4904 GCA_037146655.1 Chlamydiota bacterium
ACTTAAGATTCTCATAGTGTATGCTATATTGATTAGTTTAGGGTGCGCTCTTGTATCGGTTGCTTTATCTAGGCATTTATTTAGTGTGTATGGATTAGCGGTATCAACAGCTGGGCTGGCTTGCGTGTGTACTTCTTTGACATATCCTTTATCCCTTGCTGTTATAAAAACAAAAACAGTAGTATTAAAATCGTTGAAAAAAAGAAGTTTAGAGCGAGTTAAGTATGCAAAACAAGAGTCTTTGTAAAAACTTAAGTATTTTAGGTAGCACAGGGTCTATTGGTCAAAGTACTTTGGAAGTAGTGCGTCATCATAGGTCTTTGTTTTGCATTAAAGCTTTAGCGGCGCACCATCAGATAGATCTATTAGAAGTGCAAGCTAAAGAATTCCACCCAGAAATTATTGCAGTTTATGACAAAGATCAAGCTAGACGTCTTGCTAAAAGATTGCCAGCAATTCGTGTTGTCGGTGGGGCTGAAGGGATGAAAGAGGTGGCTACTTGGGCCTCGGTTGATCTTTGTGTTTCAGCAATATCTGGAGCAATTGGTATAGAGCCGACTTTGCATGCTATTCAAGCAGGGTGTGATATTGCTTTAGCTAATAAAGAGGTGTTAGTCGTAGCGGGCGATCTTATCATGAAAGCCGTTGCTAAGCATGGTGTTAAGATGATCCCGATAGATAGTGAGCAGAGTGCTATTTTTCAATGCTTACAAGGATATCCTTTAAGTCACGTTGATAGGTTGATTTTGACAGCTTCTGGAGGGCCATTTTTACATAGGGAAGATTTAAGCTGTGTAACAATAGAGGATGCATTAAAACATCCTACATGGAAGATGGGAGTGAAAAATACAATTGATTCCTCTACACTTATGAATAAAGGATTGGAGGTTATTGAAGCTCACTGGTTATTTAATATGCCTCTTGATAGAATTGATGTTGTAGTTCATCCACAAAGTCTTGTCCACAGTTTTGTTGAGTTTGTTGATGGATCTTTGCTAGCTCAAATAGCAGAAAATCATATGGTAGTGCCGATTCAATATGCCTTGAGTTATCCACATAGGATAGATAGGATGGTAAAGAGATTTGATTTTTCTAAGTTTTCCACATTTCAATTTTATCCTGTGGATCAAGAAAAATTTAGTTGTCTGAAATTAGCCTATCAAGCTGCTTTAATTGGCGGGACGCTACCTTGTTTTATGAATGCAGCGAATGAAGTATTGGTGCAAAGGTTTATCCAAGGAGAAATTGTGTGGATGGATATAGCTCGTAAGCTTGAGCAGTTAATGCAATCTCATGCTGTTAGGTTAGAGATAAATTTAGAAGATATTCTTTGTGTAGATCAAGAGGCAAGAGCTGAGGCTTCACATATTTGATGAGGGAATTAAATGATCATGAGTGGTATATATGCGATTTTAGCCTTACTGGGCTTAGGGTTTTTAATTTTTATTCATGAGCTTGGTCATTATATTATGGCTCGCCGTGTAGGGATGAAAATCGAAGTGTTTAGTATAGGTTTTGGAAAACCCTTATTTTCTTGGATGTTTCAAGGAGTTAAGTGGCAACTTTGTTGTCTTCCTTTTGGTGGTTATGTCAAAATTTTCGGTGATCAGCAAAAAGATTGTCCAGATGGTCAGCAGCCTGACCCTACCACATTTTATGGTAAAAGTCCTTTAGCTCGTATTAAAGTTGCTGTGATGGGTCCTGTTGTCAATATTGTTTTTGCGTTTATTTTATTTACAGTGATTTGGCTTTGTGGTGGCAAGCAAGAGCCGTTTGCAAGGCATACGAACATTATTGGATATGTAGATCCTCATTCAGAGCTTTATAACAAAGGTGTAAGAGCTGGCGATCAGATTACGCAGTATAACAATCAAGAATTTCATGGATTTAAAGATTTGATATATGCTTCCATCTTAAAGCAAAAAAATCTTGATATTGAAGGGTATAAGATCAATTATTTTGATCAGTCGCAAGAATCTTTTCGTTATTTATTAAAACCTTATTTAGATCCAAGATCTAAAAATCAAGATATTCAAACAATTGGAGTGATGACACCTGCTAGTTTTCTTATGTTTTTACAAGGGCAAGGTGGTCTTGATTTTCCTTTTGATGAAAGTCCTATGCACCATAGTGGTATAGCTTATGGGGATAGAATTGTGTGGGCAAATGGAGAGCTTGTATTTTCTCTACAGCAGTTAACAACTATTGTTAATGAACCTAAAACGCTTCTTACAGTTCAAAGAGGTGAGCAGCGTTTACTTGTGAAAGTTCCTCGTTTAAAAATTTCTGATCTTCGGTTAAATAAGTATCAAAAATCTGAATTTGAAGACTGGCGTCATCAGATTCAGAGTAAAAAAACAGTAAAAGAACTGATGTTTATTCCTTATATGACAGATTTACATGGCTTTGTTCAGAGTTCTGTCTCTTTTATAGGAGAGGATTCAGAAGAGCATACTGTTTATGATGGAGAAGAGCCTGTTTTAAAGACAGGAGATCACATTGTAGCAGTTGATGGAGAATCTATATCGCAAGAGTATACTCTTCTTGATGCACTTCAACAAAAACATGTTAAATTAATTGTTCAAAGAGGTTTTGATCCAAAAAATCTTACATGGAAAAATGAAAATGAAAGATTTGTTCATGCAATAAATTCTAAAAATTTAACGGCAGCGGTTGCAGCTATTAGAGATGCAAAAGCTCAGGAAAATTTTGGCGATTTACATGTTCTTAAAACAGTAACACCTGTTCTTTTAAGTGATTTACCTTTTTCCTCTACAAAGAAAAATTGGTTTTCTGAAGAGGTTAATTTACAACAAGCGAGAATTGATAAGATCAAGGATCCTGTTCTTAGAGCCCAAGCTACAAAACTTCTTGATAAATCTAAACAAAAGTTAGTACTGGGTCTCCCTTTTGCAGATATGGCGGTGAAGTTTAATCCTAATCCATTTGCTTTATTTAGTCAGGTTGTAGGGGAAACATTTAAAACACTATCTTCTTTATTTACAGGTAAGCTAAACCCTAAGTGGATGTCTGGTCCTATAGGAATGGTCCAAATTATTCATCATGGATGGACAGTTGGGATACAAGAGGCTCTTTTTTGGATGGCAGCAATCAGTTTAAATCTAGGTGTTTTTAATTTACTTCCTCTTCCAGTTCTTGATGGGGGGCATATTTGCTTTTCCTGTTACGAATGGATCACAAGAAAGCGGTTAAAAGCTAAAACAATGGAAAAGATGATTATACCATTTGTTGTTGTCTTAGTAGCTCTTTTTCTTTATGTCACCTACCAAGATGTGGTTAGACTTATTGGAAGATTTTTCTAAGTGAAAGGTCTAATTATAGACCTTTCACTCTTTTATTTGCTTATACAATTAAATTAAAGTTTAATGCATTTTTGTTTTTACAATTAACTAGCCCTATTGACGAGTATTGTTTAGCAAGTTATCCTTGTCAAACAATTGAGTGATTTTAGAAAATTTTAGAGTATTAGCTGCAGATAGGTTAAGGAAAAAGCGTTATGTTTCGTAAAATGCCAATAATTTTACTTTCATTTATTTTATTAGTTATATTAATGAATCCTTGGCTTTCTATTGAAGTCAAAAGTCAGATATATGCAATAAGTTTATTTATTAAATCTTGTATTATTTTTGTGCTACCTCTTCTTATTTTTATGCTGTTATTTAAGACGATAGCTCAAGTTTCTAAGGGAGCAACTAAGGTGATCGGACTGATCTTAGTAGCTCTTTGTGTATCGAATTTCATGAGTACTATGCTAGGGTACTGTGTAGGAACTTGCTTATATCAAGTAGATTTTACATTAACAGCGCCGCCTCAAATGGTAGGTCTAGAGCCTAGTTGGGTGCTACAAATGCCTAAATGGATAGCAAATGATCAAGCTATGTTTGGAGCGTTAATTTTAGGATTTTTAGGATCTATGTTCATGCCGGCTTTATCTTCTAAAATAGCTATTCGATTTGAGGTTTACAGTGGCTGGGTATTTCGTATGCTTACAGCTCTTGTTCCTATATTTGTAGTTGGATTTGTGATGAAACTTGTTCACGATAAACTTTTAACACAAATTCTTTCTCAATATGCAGTGATTTTAATAGTGATTGCAGCGGCAGTTTTTACTTACATTATTTTTGTGTATTTTATAGCTAGTCGTTTATCTGTAGCTAGAAGTTTAAGATGTCTTAAGAATATGCTTCCTGCAGCCATTACTGGATTTAGCAGTATGTCAAGTGCTGCAGCTATGCCGTTGACGATAGAAGCATCAGAAAAAAATACAGAGGATCCTCAGCTAGCAAGGCTTGCGGCTCCTATGACTGTCAGTACTCATTTAATGGGGGATTGTTTTGCAATACCTATTTTGGCTTTTGCTGTTATGAAACATTTTGCAGTAGTAGAACCTACACTTGTGAGTTATGTGGTTTTTGCTCTTTATTTTGTGCTCGCAAAGTTTTCTGTAGCGGCTATTCCTGGGGGAGGAATTATTGTCATGCTCCCTATTTTAGAAAAACAACTTGGTTTTACATCTGAGATGGGTTCTTTAATTACAGCCCTTTATATCTTGTTTGATCCAGTTATTACCTGCGCAAATATCCAGGGTAATGGGTGACTTGCCTTAGTTGTAAGTAGATTGCGAAGGCGTTTAGGAAAAGTTTTTTAAGAAATAAGTAGTGAGTAAAAAAAAGAAGGGAGCTTGCAAGCTCCCTTCTAAAAAGTGGTTATTTCTCGTCGTCGAGGATTTCCACTTCAGCTTCTTCAATATTTTCTTTATTGTTAGAAGCTTGAGCATTTGGAGCACTTTGAGGTGCAGCTTGATGCTGAGATAGGTTCTCTCCAATTTTCTGAATGGTTGTATTTAGCTCTTCAATTGCAGCTTTCATTGCAGAAACATTTTT